>PMOU01000485.1 GCA_003161205.1 Actinomycetota bacterium
GCGGACGGCGCACCAGCAGGCCGACCAGGGCCAGGGCGGCCAGCACGATGACCGCGGACCCGTATTCCTGGGCCGTGGCCAGCAGGCCGTTCACCTCGGTGACGAGCACGCCGGCGATGACCGCGGGCACCCCCAGGCCGAGGTAGGAGACGATGTAGAGCGAGGACAGGACCCCGGCCCGCTCGCGCTCGCCCACCAGCGGGATGACCAGGCGGATGCCGCCCTGGAAGCCGCCGCCGAAGCCGACCCCCGCGATCGCCGTGCCGATGAAGAAGCCCGCCGGTGAGTCCGTCGAGGTGGCCACCAAGGTCACCACGACGCCCGCGATGAGCGCGGCGATGCTCAGGTACAGGGCCGGCCGGGGCTCGGCCCGGTGGAAGGCCAGCACCGCTCCCGCCGCGACCCCGGCGAGGATGAACAGGCTCAGCCCGCCGTACACGACGGACGACGAATGAAGCAGGGTCGCGGTGAGCGACGGGCCGAGCGACCCGTAGAAGCCGGCCAGCGCCCACACGGCGAAGAGCACCGGCGCCGCGATGGCGAACTCGCTGCGCACCGACCTGGGCAGCCTGATGTCAGGCACCAGGCTCGCGGCCGCGCCCGGCCGGCGCGGAGCCGTCTCCCGCATGGCCAGGACGCCCGCCGCCTGGACGCCGAACACCCCGAGCAGGATCAGGTAGATCAGGTGCGTCGGGGCCGGCAGGTACTGCACCGCCAGGGCCGAGATGAGCGCACCCGAGGCCGTGCCGACGCCGGGCGCGAACGAGTTAGCCAGCGCTCCGCGCCGCCGGTGCAGATCGAGCATCCCGGCCCCGACGGCACCGAGCGAGGATCCAGTCGCCAGGCCCTGCACGACCCGCGCGACCAGCAGGGTCGACAGGCCTGCCGCGATCGTGAATACCACCATGGCCGCGGCCTGGAGGATAAGTCCGGTCAGCAGGACCGGACGCCGGCCGACGTGGTCCGACAGCCGTCCGAACGTCAGCAGGCCGGCCAGCACCGCGAGCGCGTAGACGCCGAACACGACCGTCGTCGCCAGCGGCGAGAACCTCCAGTGCGCGGCGTACAGCGCGTACAGCGGCGTCGGGGCGGCCGATGCGGCCAGGAACGAGACGATGATCGAGCCGAGGAACAGCAGGCTCAGGCCGCGCCTTCGCGGGCTCCCGGCGTCCTGCGGCGTGGCCGGCGAGCTGGCCTGGGCCGTGCCCTTGCGGGTCACCATGACGGTCTCCTTCGTGGCTCACGACGCCGCGTGGCTCGCGGCCGGTTCGGGTGCAGTAACCATACAGACCGATCTGTCTATTCCAGCCCGGGCCCGCGCCGCGCCGGTGTATCCGGTGCCAGCCAACCGGGCCGGCGGCTCGTCCCCTAGGGTCAATGTCATGCCTGAGTTCTTCACCTTCGCCGTGGACAAGCGGCTGGCGCCCTTCTACCTTCCCTACGGCTTCCGCCCGGGCCGGGACGGTGTCACCATCACCGACGACGGGATCTTCCTGGCGAGGTTCGGGTTTCTCCACCTGGAGACCCCGCTCGGCAACATCGACGAGGCGCACGTCACCCGCGGCTACCGCTGGTGGACGGCCGGGGGCGCGAGGATGTCGCTGGCGGATAAAGGCCTGACATTCGGGACCAGCTGGTCCGCGGGCGTCTGCGTTCACTTCCGGGCGCCGGTGCCCTCGCCGCTGCGGCGAAAGGGTCATCCCGCGCTCACCGTCACCGTCGCCGACGTGGATGGCCTGGTGGCCCGCCTCCAGCCACCGGCCGCCGGAAACTAAAGCTCGGCGAACACGCCCTCGCGCCGCTCGTAGTCGTACCGGTAGATCTCCCGCCCGTCCAGGTAAGCCCGCTCCGCCCGGCTCATCACGTCCAGCGGGTCGCCGGACCAGATCACCACGTCGGCGTCCTTGCCGACGGATAGCGAGCCGATCCGGTCGGCGCAGCCGATGATCTGGGCCGGGTGGATCGTCACCGCGCGCAGCGCCGTCACCGGGTCCAGCCCCTCCTTGACCGCCAGCGTGGCCTGATGGATCAGGAAGTGGATCGGCACCACCGGGTGGTCGGTGGTGATGGCGATCCTTACCCCGGCCGCCGCGAGCTTGCCCGGGTTGGCCAGCGACCGGTTCCGCAGCTCCACCTTGGACCGGCTGGTGAACAGCGGCCCGATGATCACCGGGATCGACGCGGCGGCGATCTGATCGGCCAGCAGGTGCGCTTCGGTGCCATGATCGATCACCAGGTCATAGCCGAACTCCCTGGCGATCCGCATCGCGGTCGCGATGTCGTCCGCGCGGTGGCAGTGCTGCCGCCACGGGATCTCCCGGCGCAGGACCCGGCCGAGCGCCTCCAGCTTGAGGTCGCGTGCTACCGGAGCGGAGTCGTCCGTCGCCGCGTCCAGTTTCGCCTGGTAGTTCAGGGCGTCGACAAACGCGCCGCGGATCACGGCGGCGGTGCCGAGCCTGGTCGACGGTGTCTCGCCCTTCTCCCCGTAGACCCTCTTGGGGTTCTCGCCGAGTGCGGACTTCAGGCCGGCCGGCTCGCGGAGCACCATCTCATCCACGGTCCGGCCCCAGCACTTGATCGCCACGGTCTGGCCGCCGATCGGGTTGGCCGAGCCCGGGTTGACGTTGACGGCGAGCACGCCGCCGGTGATGGCATCGCGGAAGCCGAGGTCGGCCGGGTTGATCGCGTCGAGCGCACGGACCTGGGCGGTGACCGGGCTGGTCCGTTCGTTGGTGTCCTGGCCCGCCCAGCCTTCGGCTTCCTCGGATACCCCGGCGTGGGCGTGCGCGTCGATGAAGCCGGGCAGGACCCATTTCCCGGTGGCGTCCACCACGTCCGCGCCGCCGGGCACCGCGAACCCGGGGCCCTCGATGGCCGCTATCTTCCCGTCCCGCAGCAGGACGGTCCCGCCGTCCACCGGCTCGCCCTCGATTGGGACGACCCGCCCTCCCACGATCGCCGTGTCCCTCGTCACGCCTCACCTTTCGGATTCTCAGGCGCTGATCTTCGCCCGGGCCATGGCCAATTTAACCGCTTTCGACAGGCTGGCGATGTCGTAGGCGCCGTAGTGGCGCTTGCCGTTGACGAAGAAGGTGGGCGTGCCCGACACGCCGGACAGGTCGGCGGAGTCGACGTCCTCGCTGACGTGGGCCGCGCCCGCGTGCTTGCGCAAGTCGGCGGCGAATCGTTCGGTGTCCAGGCCGAGCGCGGCCGCGTGCGCGATCAGGTCGCGTGCGGTGAGCGCGTCCTGGTGGTCAAAGAGCCGGTCGTGCATCTCCCAGAACGCGCCCTGCTTACCGGCCGCTTCGGCGGCCTCGGCGGCGAGCTGCGCGTGCGGATGGACGTCGTTCAGCGGCAGGTGCCGCCACACGTACCGCACGTCGCCGAAGTCGCGGAGCAGCTCTCGCACCGCGGGCTCGGCCTGCCCGCAGTACGGGCACTCGAAGTCCCCGTACTCGACCACGGTGACCGGTGACTTCTCCGGACCGCGCAGGTGATCCCGGGCCGGGTCCACCGGGACCACCAGGTCGGTGATGACCTCGGCCGTGCCCAGCAGCGCGCGCAGCCGCGTCCGGGCGGGCAGCTGGTTGACCAGCCGGAAGATGATCCAGGTGAGACCCGACGCGCCCAGCGCGGCGGACAGGATGCCGAGCTTGGCTTCGGCCAGTGGGGTGCCCGTCAGGGCCAGCGACGCGATCAGCAGCGACACGGTAAAGCCGATCCCGGCGACCGTCCCGACGCCCACCACCGCGCCCCAGCCGACGGGCGGGCGCACCCGGCCGCGGGTGATCCAGGTCACCAGCCACGCGGCCCCGGCCGTGCCGACCGGTTTCCCCACCAGGTACCCGATCAAGATGCCGAGCGTGACCGGCGAGGTGTAGGCCCGGGCCAGGAAGCTCCCGTTGATCACGATCCCCGCGTTGGCCAGCGCGAACAGCGGGACGATGACGTAGCTGCTCCACGGGTGGAAGATCTGCGCGAGCCGGTCGTTCGGCGAGATCGCGGTCCGCACCGACCCCCGCGCCGAGGCCGCGAGCTCGGCGGTGGGTTGCTCCCGGAACTGCCGGAAGGCGTCAGACGCCTGCTCCAGGGAAGCCCGGGTCGCCGAGTAGGCGTAGGTCAGCAGGCCCAGCACCAGGCCGACCAGGATCGGATCGACCCCCGACTTCAGGAATGCCACCCAGGCCGCGACCCCGACCAGCAGGTAAGCGGGTCCGTAGCGTACCCGCCGCGCCCTGATGCCCATGGCGACGGCGAGGAAGCCGAGCCCGATCACCAGCGGCACGACGTGGATCCGCCCGCTGTACACGATCGCGATGACCGCGATGCCGGCCAGGTCGTCGACGACGGAAAAGGTGAGCAGGTAGGTGCGCACGCGATCGGGCAGCCTGCGGCCGACCAGGGCGAGCGCGCCGAGCGCGAAGGCGGTGTCCGTCGACATCGCCATGCCCCACCCGTGCTCCGACGGCCGCCCGGCGTTCGCGACCAGGTAAATGCTGACGGGCACGATCATGCCGCCCAGCCCGGCCAGCAGCGGCAGCGCGAGCCTGCTCCGCACCCGGAGCTCGCCCATGTCGAATTCACGCCGGGCCTCCAGCCCGACCACCAGGAAGAAGAACGCCATCAGCCCGGAGTTGACGAACTCGCGCAGGTCCAGCGTCACCCCCGAACCGCCGACCAGCACCGACAGTCGCGCCGCCCACACCTTGTCGTAGCTGGAAATGCTGATGTTCGCCCAGATCAGCGCAGCCACCGTGGCCCCCGCCAGCACCGAGGCACTGCCCGTCTCGGTCCGCAGGAACGTCCGCAGCGGCGTCTCCATGTGCCGCCCCCACGCCGTCCGCCCGGACAGCAGCCCCCCGTCCTCCCCAGCCGCCGCGTCGGGGGCCGTCCCGTCGGCGGCCTGCGACTCGCTCACCTGGCCCTCACACCATGCCGCGCCAGTTCCATATTCCACGTCGCGATCAGCATCGTCGTCCCAGTCTGCCAGTTCCCCGCCCACCGGACCGCTCCGGCGCCTGCCTAATCCCAGCAGGAACCTCTTGTCGGCGCGCCATCGTTCATCATCGCGGTCATCGGCTACGCCGGCTACCGCTGGCTGACCCGCGGCGAGCGGGGCAGCCGGATCGACGCCCTGACCACGCTCGCCCGCGGCGAAGGCTGACCGCCGACGCCGGCTTTTCTCATATTTATCCCGAACGGGTCGTGCCGCGTGCCCATGATGAGCCTAAGCGCCCGCGGAGGGAGAGCAGTGATCGAGGATCTGGACATCGACGACAGCGGTTCACCCGCGATCGGCCTGGTGCCGCCCGGGGTGACCTGGGAACAGGTACGGGACCACATCAAGATCGCGCACCACCATCTCCTGGTCCCCTCAGGTGATGGCTATTCCGGCGCCTACTGGACCGGCACCGACATGGCGATCGTCCCCGATCTCGGCCCGGACACCGACGAGGCAATCGAGGAGTTCCGCGTCTTCCTCACCGAGCACGACGAAACGTAGCCGTCGGCCAGCGCTAGCATCGGCTAGTACCCGCAGGCCACAGCGACGTTTTGGATGTCCGCATTGGGAGAGCCCAGCTCAGCTGAACCGCTGCGCTCTGCCCTTGAGCCGCTGCGCTTCGCCCTGGTCAGCGATACGCACATCAGCACCGCGCACCCCGGGTCGGCGGAACGGCTGGCTCAGGTGTACGGCGCCATCGCCCGGCTCGCGCCAGACCTGGTGCTGCACTGCGGTGACATCACCGACACCGGCCTGCCAGCCGAATACCGTCTGTACCGCCAGGTGGTTCCCGCCGCGCTGAGCGGCCTGATCCGGCACGTGCCGGGAAATCACGAGGTGCGGTGGGACGCCACCGCCAAGGCGCGTTACCAGGCGCAATTCGGCGCGTCGCCGTCGTCCTTCGCTGCGGGCGGCGTGCACTTCGTCGGGCTTGACCCGACCCTGGCGTTGCAGGAGCCCGGCCACTACGGCCAGAGCGGTCTGCGCTGGCTCGAACGGGTCCTGCGCGGGCTGGCCGAGGGTGTGCCGGTGCTGTTGTTCCAGCACTTCCCCGTCGGTGCCGGGCACTATGAGATCGATGACCAGGACGCCCTGCTCGACCTGGTGACCGGCTACGACGTCCGCGGTATCTTCGCCGGGCACATCCACCGCGAGGAGGTCACGCGCTTCAACGACCTGACCCAGGTGACGCTGGCGCCCGTCCTAGGCAGCCCGGTCTTCTACTGGGCGGAAAAGGTGTCAGACCGGGACGGCGAGCCGGTGCTCGTGATCTCCCGGGTCACGGTGGCCGCGGACGGGCCGCAGGCAGCGCGGCCCGTAGCCACCGTTCCGCTGTCCCGGTGCCGCCCCCGCAGCCGGTACCGGGTGATCGTCGGCGTCGCCTCCGGCGGACGGCTGCCCGTCACGGTGCTGCCCGGCCCGTCCACGCAGGTGCACGGCGTGTCGGCATCGACATATCCGCACGTGCTCGCAGGCGGTGACTGGCGCGAGCTGGCCGCGGGATCCGGCGGTCCGGGTGCCGGGCGCTGGTCGGGGACGTTGCCCGTGCCGCGGCTGGTGCCCGGGGCGCATCGCCTGCAGCTGCGGTTGCTGGCCCCGGACGGCAGCTGGCAGGAGAAGCACATCCCGTTCACCGTGACTGGTGGCGCCGCCGATCCAGTACCGGCCTGGCGGCTGAGGCTGACCGGCTCGGTCCAGGCCGGGATCGCCGTGGTCGGCCCGGTGATCGTGGCCGCGTCGACCGCGGGGGAGGTGGCCGCGGTTCGGGTCCCGCCCGGCCCGGGAGAGCGCCGTGTGCCGTGGCTGTGGCGCGCCCGGTTCGGGCCGGTCTACCGGCGGCCCGGCGTGGACGCCGCGGGCCGCGCGCTATTCGTCCCGTCCGCCGATCGGCACCTGTACGCCCTGNNGGCGGGCGGCGACGAGTACGTCGTGTTCTCCGCCGGGCACCAGCTGTTCGCCGTCCACGCGGCCACCGGGGAGCTCGCCTGGTCCGTGACCAACCGCGGCTTCTCTGCCGGGCAGGCCGCCTGCGACGGCCGGCTGGTCTATACCAGCGCCGCGGACGGTTACGCGCGCGCCCACGACGTGCTCACCGGGCGGCAGGCCTGGGCCACGGCGATGGTCTCGGGGGACCAGCACCGGGTAGCTCTGTACAGCGGATGGGACGACGCCGTGGCGCTCGGCGAGGGGGCGGTGATCGTGGCGACGGTATCCGGCTCGCTGGCGCTGGAAGCCGCTACCGGCGCCGTGCGCTGGAAGTTCGCCGGCAGCACCATGTACCCGCCCGCGGTGGTCCTCGGCGAGGGTACCGCGCTGCTGACCAATGAGCAGGGCACCATCTGCCGGGTAGATCTCGCCGACGGGCGTGCCATCTGGCAGGCCGCCCTGAAGGCCCGCGTGCTGAACGCGGGCGTCACGGCCGACGGCGACACCGCCTGGGTCCTATCCGCCCGCGGCAGGCTGATCGGCGTCCGCCTCGCCGACGGTCGGCGGCAGGGGTCGGTGCAGCACACCCTGGCCCACTCCTTCTCCCGGCCGGTGATCGTCGATAGCACCCTGGTCGCGGGCGACCAAGACGGCTTCGTCCACGGCATCCGCCTGCCCTGACCCGCCCGGTCATGCCCTAGGCGCGCGGGTCGATGTGGATCTTGGTGCCCGCTCCGGCGCTGACCTGCCCGGCCAGCGCCTCGGCCGCGCGGTCCAGGCCGATGGNNGCCGTCATGTCCCCGAGGACCAGGCCGCGGCTGTCGAGCAGGCTCGGCACGCCGGAGATGCCGATGAAGACCAGCCGACCGGCCGGCTCGGCCAGGGCCAGGGCCGTGGCCGGCATCTGGTGATCGTCGGTGCAGTCGA
>PMOU01000144.1 GCA_003161205.1 Actinomycetota bacterium
ACGATCAGGTCACGCTGCCGAGTCGTCACACTTGTCGTGCCGGCGTCGGCCGCAGTCGCTAAGGTACTCATCACGCGGGACGGAATCGATCCCGCCAGCGCGCTGGCCGCGGCCCGCGCGGCGCAGGGACACGTGGGCCGCGCCCGGCGGCTGGCTACCGACCCGTCGGCGGCCAAACGCCGGGCCGACGTGCTGCGAGTGCCGCTGACGGCGACCTCGCTCGGCCCGGCCCTGGCCGCGGCTGCCTCGCTGGTGCGCACCGCCGAGGAGGAAGCCAAGGCGGTGACCGGGGATCTGGACGAGCCCGAACGCGACTCGCTCCGCCTGGCGTTCGGCGAGGGCTCGACCGGCAAGGGCGTGGCCAAGGCCATGCGCGGCATGGCCGGCGCCATGAAGGACCTGGAGGACCGGCAGAAGTCGCGCGCCACCCGGGTCAAGCGCGACACCCTGGATTCGGCCCTGCTCGACCTGGCCCTGTTCTACCGCGACGTCCTGATGGTGCAGCTGGGCGCCGACGTCGAGCTCGCCAACGGCGACCGCGACGCCGACCTGCGCCGGATCGCCTCCGCGTCGTCCCCCGAGGCCACCCTGCGTCGCATGCAGGCCATCATGCACTGCCGCGAGCGCCTCACCCTCAACGTCGCCCCCCTCCTCGCCGTAGAAGAGATGACCCTCTCCCTAGTGGCGGGCTGAGCCCCGCCTGGACCCCCGGCCCATCCGCGACCCACGCCCGCCGTCGCGGCCGATCCGGGTCCCGCGTCCGCGTGGGAGCCGCACCCCGTCCGTCTCCTGGCCCCGTCCCGCACTCCCGCACCAGCTGCACCACCCGCACCTGTCCAGGATTCGATGAAAGCGGCAGCGTACCCAATCTTTTCGTTAGGGTGCCGCTTTCATCGACTGGCGGGCGGCTGAATCGAGCACGGGATGGTGCGGATGGGAAGAGGGGGACGCATGCGACCGCGTTCCAGCGCTCCTCGGATCATCTCGACCACCTGGGCCGGCTCGCTACGAATCTGGCGGGGCGGGAAGTGCAGCAGGATGATGCCGGCTGCGGCCATCCGGTCATGGCGGGCCATGGTGCGTTCCCAGTCGGCAGGCCGCAGGTGCCACTCGCGCGAGTCGACCTCCGCGGCGACGCCAGCGTCGGGCCACCACCCGTCGGGCTTGGCGATGAAGGTGTCGCCGTCGTACAAGGACGCGTTGAACAGCGGCATCGGCAGCCGGGCCGACCTGGTCAGCTGACGGAGGTCAGCTTCGGCGGTCGACCTGACGCCGTCGGCCACCTCAGCCAGCACGGAGCGGAACAGCGCGGAACGGCGGATTGGTCCGCGGCTGAGCTCCACGGCCAGCTGGCTGACCGTGCACCGGCCTTGCTGGACCGCGTCCGCGACGACGCTCCGGACGGAACGGATGTCGCCGCGATCGGTGAGCAGCCGCGCGGTGTCGGCCACCGCCCGCGGGACTGGGGCAAAACGCAAGGGCCCGGTCGATGCGAACCGCTCCGGCATCCGGGTGGTGCGGTGCAGCCGGACGAAGCCGGTGCTATGCCGCTGCCGCGCGATCGGCACCAGGACATCGATCATGTCCGGATCCGACTCGCTCCGGGTGCCGTAGTGCAGCAGGGCCGTCGGACCGGTGATGAGGCTGGCCGGCCCGGCGAAGAGCAGAGCCGCCATTTCCTTCTGCAGCAGGTTTGGGCCGCCGGTCACCCCCAGGTAGACGCCGGGCAACAGCCCCTGCCAGGGGCCACCCGCCCGGACCCGGTACTGCATGACGTGGTCCTTCATGCCGAGGGTGAGCAACTGCTCGCGGCTGACCACGGCGAACTGCTGATCTAGGAGCTGGCCCAGACCCTCTAGTCGTGTTATTCGCGGCATGCCCCAAGCATGGCTCCGGGGTCCGACAATCTTGCGTGTTCGCGCCATCCACGGAAAGCGGGCGCCTGGTGACGAACTGCCCTCTGGGGTTCGGGCGGCTGGCAACGTAGTCTGGCCCGATGGGCATGATGATGGCGGTCAGCTTCGAGCGATACGGGCGGCTGTACTACCTCGACCCGGGCACGTACTCCCCGGCGATCGGGGACAAGGTGCTCGTGCCCACCGACTCCGGGCCCGAGGTGGCCCAGTGCGTGTGGGCGCCGCAGTGGGTGTCCGATGACATCGACGGGCTGCCGGTCTGCGCGGGCCTGGCCTCCGGCGATGACCTGTCCCGGGACGAGGAGAACCGGCGCCGGCGGGCAGAGGGGCGGCTGGCCGCGCGCCGGCTGATCCGGGAGCACCAGCTGCCGATGAAGATCACCGCGGTGGACTTCGTCGGGTCGGAGAACGTGTTCATCGTGTACTTCAGCGCGCCGAACCGGGTGGACTTCCGCGCGCTGGTCCGGGACCTGGGCGGACGGCTGAAGGCCCGGGTGGAACTGCGGCAGATCGGCCCCCGGGACGAGGCACGGCTGCAGGGCGGGATCGGGCCGTGCGGACGTGACCTGTGCTGCGCCACCTTCCTGAAGGACTTCGAGCCGGTGTCGGTCCGGATGGCCAAGGACCAGGACCTGCCGGTGAACCCGCTGCGGATCGCCGGAGCNNTACGAGCACCCGCTCTACCAGGACTTCCGCAAGGACGCGCCGCCGGTGGGCGCCTCCGTCACCTCACCCGAAGGCCCGGGGACGGTGGTGGGGCACAACGTTCCCTCCGACACGGTGGTGGTGAAGCTGGCCGCGGACGGTCGGGCGCACGCGTGCCCCAAGGCCAGCGTGTGCGGGTCGCGCCAAGCGTATGAGTCCATGCACGGCAAGCGCGCGAAGGCGACCCGGGAGGACGAGTGAAGGTCGGCCGGCCCGTGATCGTGTAACGCCGCGACCTCGCGCGGGACTACAGGGGGCAGGTCCGAACCCCCGATGCGCGAGGAGTCCTTAGTGGGAGTACCGATTCGCCTGAAGCCGGCGCTGGTCGCGGCGGTCGCGACGGCCGCAGTGGCGGGCTTTGCCGGGCCGGCCTTCGCGAGCACGGCGGCGCCGTCGCTGGGCCACTACTCCGGCGCGAGCCACGCCGTGTTCGTGCAGACCGACAGCACGTCAGGGAACCACGTGGTGGCCTACCAGCGGGCCGCGGACGGTGTGCTGAGCCTGGCCGGGAGCTACGCTACCGGCGGACTCGGCGGGATTCTCGGCGGATCCGCGGTCGACCACACGGCATCGCAGGGCTCGCTGACCTACGACCCGTGGCATTCCCTGCTATACGCGGTGAACGCGGGCAGCAACACCGTCTCCGTATTCGCGGTGAACGGTGACCGGCTCGAGCTGCGCCAGGTGCTGAGCTCGGGCGGGACGTTCCCGGTCAGCGTGGCTGCGCGCGGTGGTCTCGTTTACGTGGTCAACGCGCTGAACGGCGGCTCGCTGCAGGGTTACCGGGTGCTCGGCGGTTACCTGGCTCCGCTGCCGGGATCCACTCGTGCGCTCGGCCTTGACCCGACCGCGACCCCGCAGTTCACCAACACCCCGGGCCAGGTCGCCTTCACCCCGGACGGTGCCCAGCTCATCGTGACCACCAAGGCCAACGGGAACGACATCGACGTCTTCGGCNNGTGCCGTTCGCGATCAGCTTCGACCGCTACGGCAACCTGGTTATCGCCGAGGCCGGGACCGACGCCCTGGCTACCTTCGCGCTCAGCGGCCACGGCACGCTGAGCCAGCTCGACTCGGTCGGCACCGGCCAGGCCGCGACCTGCTGGGTAGCCCCGGCCGGACCTTTCCTGTTTGCCTCCAGCGCGGGCAGCGCCGCGGAGAGCGGCTTTACCTCCGCCGCGGGCGGGCAGCTGACGCTGCTCGGCGCGGCAGCGACCGATGCCGGGACCGTGGACGCCTCCGCCGCGGCCGGCGGCCGGTTCCTGTACGTGCAGACGGGCGGGGCCGGGATCGTCGATGAGTACGCCGTGGGGTCCGGCGGTGCCCTCACCGAGATCGGTTCCGTCACTGTGCCGGACGCGGTGGGTGGCGAGGGAATCGTGGCCTTCTGAGCTGATACCCGCGACGTTAGGAAATCGGAATGAGCCGGTCGCCGTCCTGGCGTGGGAGGCGGCCGGCTCGCCCTAGTCTGGCGGTGATGGAATCGGACGGGGAGCTGCTGCTCCGGCTGCGGTCGGGCGATGAGCGGGCGTTCATCGGCCTGGTCGAGCGGTACAACGAACCGATGCTGCGGCTGGCGGCCTCGTTCGTGCCGAGCCGCGCCATCGCCGAGGAAGTGGTCCAGGACACCTGGCTGGCGCTGCTGCGCGGCCTCGGCGGGTTCGAAGGGCGCTCGTCCCTAAAGACCTGGCTGTTCGCCATCCTGGTCAACCAGGCCAGGAAGACGGGCACCCGGGAGCACCGCAGCATTCCCGTCGCGGATCCGGAGCCGGCGGTCGATCCGTCACGGTTCGACGCCTCCGGCGGCTGGTCGGATCCGCCGGAGCAGTGGATCGAGGTGGCCGAGGGCCGGATGGAAGCCGGTAAGCTCGCCGACCGGGTCCGCGTCTGGATGGACGAGCTGCCCGCCCGCCAGCGGGAAGTCGTGTTGTTGCGCGACGTCGAGGGGATGAGCAGCGAAGAGGTCTGCGCGGTGCTGGCTCTGTCCGACGTGAATCAGCGGGTCCTGCTGCACCGCGGCCGGAGCCGGCTCAGGCAGCTGTTCGAAGACGAGTTCCGGGAGGTGCGATGAGGCTCCTCCGCTCTCGTGACCTGCCGTGCCAGCAAGCCGTGGAGCTGGTGACCGACTACCTGGAAGGCACGCTGCGCCGGTCCGCCCGGCGGCGCTTCGAGGCGCACCTGGCCGGCTGCCCGCACTGCACCGAGTACCTGGCGCAGATGCGCGAGACGATCAGCATCACCGGGCGCCTGGTACCTGAAGACCTGACCCCGCAGATGCGGGATGAGTTCGTGGATCTGTACCGCCGGTGGCGGTCCGACCAGCAGTAAGGCTGGCTGCGACGGCGGTGAGTCCTAGCGCGCCGGCCAGCGGCAGCATGATCACCGCGGGCAGCTGGTAGCGCCAGGAGAACTCAAAGACGTCGGAGCTGACCAGCAAGGTGACGGCGGACAGGGTCACCAGCAGGCAGGCGCCGGCCAGATCCTTGTCCGCGGCGCTGGGCTTCCAGCGGCGGGGCTTCCAGCGGCTGGGCTTCCAGCGGGTGGGATTCCGGCGGCGAACGAGGCCGGACAGCGTGCCGCCCAGCCCGGCCGCCAGGGCGAACGCGTACAGCGGGCCGGGCGTGTATCCGCCGTGCAGCTGGTAATCCCGGAGCACGGTCGCGATCGGTTTGACCGCCAACGGCTCGCCGCCGCCGTTCTCGCGGGTCAGCTGGGTGAACACGGCCATGGTGAACCCGGGCGGGTACAACGGGTAGGAGGCCTGGAACTGCCAGCGCGAGATGCTGGCGACCTCCGGATTGCCGTCCCTGGTCAGTGCGAACAGCCGGACCGAATCGCTGGCGATCGCCGCGGCCACCCGCAGCGGCTGCTGCCGTAGCACGGCCAGGGAGAAGGAGGCCAGTAGCTTCTCGCGAGTGGTGCCGGCTGGCACCGGCGCGGTCAGTCCGGGGGAGAAGCGCGCGTTGTTGAGCAGGCCGTCCACGCCGCCCAGCGTGAGGATGAGGGCGGGAGACGGGCACAGCGCTCGTTCGTCGGCCGGGAGCTTGAGGGTAGCGCAGTCGGCGGCCGCCGCGGCGCGCCCGTACTCCGGGCCCGGCCCGTTGGTGCCCAGCCCGAACTGCCCGATGGTGCTGTAGGCCGCGGTCATGTAGCCGAGCAGGGGCAACGCGAAGCAGCCCCCGGCTAGCGCCGCCGCCCCGGCCCGGCGCCGCCACCGGCGCCCGGTCAGCTGACCGGGCAGGGTGAGCAGGGCGAAGACCACCACGGGCACGATCAGGACGACGCCGATCTCGCGGACGGCCGCGGCGGCTCCGAGCACGACCGCGGCCGCGGCGACCAGACCGGGTCCCGGCCGCCTCCGCCACATCAACAGCACCAGGCCAGCGGTGATCATGGCCTCGAACAGCACGTCCGGCATGATGGTCTGCTCGAGCTGGAGCTGGTAGGCGTCCAGCAGCACCGGCGCCACGGCGAGCGCCGCGAGCCACCGCGGCACGCCGCGCCGGATCAGCAGCGCGTACCCGCCTACCGCCATGGCCAGGCCGAGCACATGCTGGGCCGCCGCGACCAGCCCGAGTCCGGCGACCGGATCAAGTAGCCGCAGCAGGACCCCGTAACCTTCCGGTTCCGAGCCGGAGCCGGTCAGGTACTTGGCCGAGTCGATGTAGAGCAGCGCCGGGCGATAGGCGACTTCAGCGAGGACTCGCAAGCCCAGCCCGGCCGTGAAGACGAACGCGAACAGCCAGTGGGTGCGGGCCGTCCGCACTGATGCGGGGACGAACAGCGCCGGGTGGTACGCCGCGAACACGACGGCCCGCAGCCCGGCCGCCAGGACGAGCAGCCCCGTGAACATCCAGTGCCGCCGCAGCCGGCGCGTCGCTCGGTTGTGCTCGTGGGTCGCGCCGCTCAGGTCGTCGGAGTCCCGGTCCAGCCCGACCACCGCTCGACCGTCACCGCCAGCACGGGACCCGTCGGCGGCGCCAGCCGGTACTGCCAGTAGCGGTCCGCCAGCAGTCTCAACGGCCTTGCCATCTGCCCCTGATCCGCCAGTATCGCCGCCCTGCCGTCGGCGCGAACCCACCACAGCGTTTCCCAATCGTTGGTGTAATGATCGGCGAGCATGGTCACCCACGGGTTCTCGCCGACGTTGCGCAGCCGCTTCAGGGCCGTGGTCGACTTCGGCTTCTGGTCGACGGCGGTATAGATCGTGTCCTTGTCAACCGCGAAGGTGGTCACTACCACGTGCGGACGCCCCTGGCCATCGGCCGTTCCCAGCCGCGCGACAGGCACAGTGGCGAACCGGGCCCGCGCCTCGTCTCCGGGAAGCCTCACGGTGAGGATAGTACGAGGCTTGTGCCGCTGGCCGGACCGGGCGCAGCCCTGGCTTCCGGTAGACTCGTCGCGTCTGTCCCGTCGGACGGCACGCCGCCTTAGCTCAGTCGGTCAGAGCGACGCACTCGTAATGCGTAGGTCATCGGTTCGATTCCGATAGGCGGCTCCAGCTAGAAGACCTAAATCGAACACAAGCGTTCGATATCGTGGACCGGTTCGTGGACCGAAACGCCTCGGTCGAGTTATCGTTTCGGCATGGCCAAAACGAGTAAAGGTCACATACAGCAGCTGCCGAGCGGCTCGTTCCGGGTTAAGGTCTATGCGGGAATCGACCCGGTCACCGGCAAGGCGCGCCTGCTCAGGCAGACCTGCCCCGACGAGGCTGCCGCCTACGCGGCGCTCAGCCGGATGCTCGTCGAGGCCGGCGGCGGTCGGTTCCCCGACCAGCAGGCGACTCTCGGCCAGGCGCTCGGCAAGTACCTGGAAGTCGCCGACCTCGAGGTGTCGACCCGGGAGGCGCACCAGGGCTACGTACGCCGCACCATCGGGCCGGTACTCGGCGAAGTCAAGATCCGCAAGCTGGGCGCCGACTCGCTCGACGCGCTGTATACGGCGCTGAAGAAGTGCTCCCGGCTGTGCGGAAGGCTGCCGCGGATCGAGCACCATGCCGACGGTGAGCATTCGTGCGACCAGCGATGCGGCCCGCTGCGTGACCACCGCACCACCCGGCCGCATGTTTGCGACGCCCGGTGCCGGCCGCACGTGTGCAAGCCGATGAAGCCCGCGACGATCCTGCGGATCCACTCGATCATCTCCTCGGCCCTGGACCTGGCCGTTCGCTACGACTGGACCGAGCGTAACGTCGCCAAGAACGCCAGTCCGCCGCATCCGCGCAAGCGGGAGCCCGACCCGCCGAGCCCGGACCAGGCCGCGCGGCTGCTCGCGGCGAGCGCGGGCGTGCGCCGCGGGCCGTGGCCGCCGATGATCACCGGGGGGCGCGGACGCTGGACCGGCTTGGGCAGCCCGGGCGAGTCGGTGACCAGGTAGTAGGTGCCTTCGTAGCTGAACTTCCCGCCCGTGGGGGTGTCCCAGAGGCCGGTGATGATCGCGAGCTGCTCCTCGAGGCGGTCGAAGCGCTCCTTCACCGGCGGGAACGGGATGCCGTAGGCGACGTGCTCGGCCTCGAACCAGCCAGCGCCGAGGCCGAACTCGACCCGGCCGCCGCTCATCTCGTCAATGCCCGCGACGGTGATGGCAAGGGGACCCGGGTACCGGAAGGTCGCCGAGGTGACAAGCGTGCCGAGCCGGATCGTGCTCGTTTCGACGGC
>PMOU01000267.1:0-7631 GCA_003161205.1 Actinomycetota bacterium
GACAGGTCGTACTCGTGGTTGGCCTGGTCCGTGTGGCCGATGGCCGCCTCCGACGACGGCGGCAGGTGCTTGGGGTTGGCCGTGGACTTGTAGTACTCGAACGGGTTGTGGTGCGGCGAGTAGTCAGCGACCTCGTTGCCGCCGACGTTCTCGTGCTCGGAGCCGCAGACCGCGTAACCGGCGGCGTTGGTGCTGGTCGGCGCGAAACCGCCCTGGAACCAGCCCCAGGTGACGTTCTTGGCGTTGAGCAGGTCGCCGATGTTCTTGCCGGTCATCACCCCGACNNTCGTCGTAGGCGGGGTCGAGGTCGCCGTAGATCGTGCCGAGCCCGTCGCTGTTCAGCGCGCTCACCGTGCCCGGGTCCGCCTCCACCGCGCCGGTGGTCGGGCTGACCGCGTAACCGTCGCCGTCGCTGCCCGAGATCAGGTTGAGCGCGCCGGGCGTGGATGGCCCGAAGGTCGTGTCGTAGTTGTTGTCGCTCATCGCGTCGTTCTGCGCGTAGTTCCACAGCGCGGTGACCGTGTTGCCGTCGTAGTAGTCCATCACCAGGCCGGGCTGGAAGTACTCGTCCGTGCCGGCCGCGCAGGTCGAGGCGCTCTGCGTGTACTGGACGAACTTGTCCATCTTCCCGCCGTCGAAGGCCTCCTGCTCCGGCGTGTAGCCGTGGTTCTGGTCGCAGGTCAGCGCCTCGGAGTGGGTGAGCCGCTCGGGGTTGTAGCTGTTCGGGTTGGCCGTGAGCAGCGGGCCGGCCGGGCCGCTGGAGGTGATCTTGGTGTACAGGCCCTTCACGGTCGGGGTGCCGGGCTTGGCGTGGAAGGTGCTGCCGTCGGTGTTGGCCGCGTACGGGTAGGTCCCGAAGTAGTGGTCGAACGACTCGTTCTCGTCGAAGAGCACCACCAGGTGCTTGATTGGCGTGGCGGTCCCTGGCGTGTAGGACCAGCTGCTCGCCGCGCTGGTCGCCGGGACTGACACCGCGTTCACCGTGTTCGGCGCCGCGCTCGCGCCGGTCACCGTGGTGCCGACCGCGACGCCGGCGCCGAGGACGGCTGCCGCCCCGATGGCCGCGTAGTACCGGACTCGCTTCTTGGAGATCCGTCCGCCACGGAACGTGGCTGGGCCTTCGCCCATCTCGCCCTCCTGAATCTGCTGGCTTGGTGGGCCGCCGAACCCGCGCCCAGGAGCAAAAACTGGCATAACAGGATGACTCAGGAACGCACTGAATCCGGCTAAAAGGGAAACGCACGGTCAAGAATCGATCACGCAGGCCCGCCCCGGTTAAGCCAGGCCGGTTANNACCGCCTCGAACTGCCGTTTCACGTCCTGCTGGAAGCAGGTGAAGACCAGCCCGAGGTCCAGGTCGCCGGCCTGGTCGATGCCGCGGTCGTAGTTGTAGGCCCGCCGCAGGATCTGGCTGTCCGCGGTTTGCGGGGTCCGCGGGTTGGCCAGCCGCATGTGCGCGGTGAGCGGGATCACGTCGCCGGTGGGGTCGAGCGCGTAGTCCGGGGTCGCGAAGATGCTGTTCGCGTCGAGCGGGCAGCCGGTGGCGCGGCGGCGGCCGATCATGTTCTCCTGCTCGGTGATGTCGACCCGGTCCCAGAACTCCACGAACATCCGGATCAGCCGGACCACGAAGTAGCTGCCGCCGGCGGTCCAGGCGGGCTCGCCCGCGGTGTTCGGCTTGATCCAGACCAGGCTGTCCATCTGCGCCGCATCGTTCGTGTCGGGATTCGCGATGCCGTCCATGAACCCCAGCATGTTGCGCGGGACGGTCCCGCCCGGCCGAGGCGGGCTGGCGAAGCCGTCGATGCGCCAGAGCGCCTGCATGCCGCCTCGGGTGTGCCTGGTGATGTCGCGCAGCGCGTGCAGGACCGTGTCGGAGTTGCCCGCGCTGAGCTGAACCACCAGGTCGCCGCCGCACTGGGCCGGGTCAAGGTCGTCGTCGGGGAACGGCAGCATCGGCGTCAGCTTCGCGGGCCGCTGGGCGGCCAGCCCGTACCGGTCGTCGAAGAGCGTGGACCCGACCCCGACCGTCACCGTGAGGCCGTCCGGCACCACGCTGGGCCCGAGCACGCCGGAATCAGAAGGGGGCGCCCCGATGCCGACGGGCGGCGGGGTGCCGCCCGCGGTCAGGAACCGGGCCCGCGCGGTGATCGTCTGGAACAGCTCGGTGAGTTCCCCGCGCCCGGCAGCGGTCGCGTTGAACGCGATCACCGCGGTCTGACGCTGCGGCGGCGGCAAGATCCCGGCCTGGTACCGGCCGTGGAACGGCACCGGCGGCAGCACTCCCGCCACGGCGTTGTCCAGCGCCGCCTGGCTGGCGGGCGCGGGCCGGGTGGCGTGGTAGGCATACCCGCCGGCCGCGCCCGCGACGACGCCGGTCACCCCCGCGCCCAGCGCCCCGCGCAGGAACGCCCGCCGGCGCGGGGCCGGTCCGGGTGGCGGCGATTCGGGTGGTACGGACTCGGCCATCAGGTCAGCCGCGGTTCGGTGATGACGGCGATGGGCGCTAGTTCCTCCAGAGCCTGGCTGCACGCCGAGTCGATCTGCTCCCGGCTGCTTGCACCGAGCTGGGAGACGGGGATCCACTGCCCGTTCGGCTGCTTGTTCTGATTGAGCAGTGACTGCAGGCGGTCCAGCCAGGTGTAGACGGCGGGCAACCCNNGGTGAGCTGGAACTCCAGGGCGTTTTCCAGGATCTCGTGGGTGCGCAGCCCGATGTCGAGCAGGTTGATTTCCGTGCTCGGCCACGACGTCCGCAGGGCGCGGATGTCGGTGTCGAGCGTGTCCGCGACGGGGGTCAGCTCGTGCGCGCTCTGGCCGTGCCACAAGCTGTATTCCAGCCGGTAGAAGCCGGTCCACTNNTCAGGTGCGCGGTCAGCCACGCGTTCCTGGCTGCGGGCAGGTTGCCGCCCCGGACGTCCGCGGCCAGCGCGCCCGCCTGGCTGGCCAGCGTGTTCAGGCCCGCGGCGACGTAGGCGTGGTAGTCGTTGCCCGGGGCGATGAGGTCATTGCTGGTGATCGGCAGGATCGCCGCGGTGCCGGAGGCGTGCCCGCCGACGACCGCCGTCGGCCCGGTCATCGGGTCGTAATCGTCGAACAGGCAGCGGAACGCGTACGAGCCGGAGCCCACGTCCAGGCGCATCGGGCTGGTGGTGCCCGGCCCGAGCTCGTCCACCTCCGCGTAGATGGCACCGTTAGCTGGGTCGACCAGGTCGACCTCGGCGCCTTCGGCGGCGGCGTTGTAGATCTGGAACGTATGCCAGCCGGGTCCGGCCAGGTGCCAGCTGGCGCCGCAGCCGCCGTTGGAGACAGAGACGTTGGAGACAGAGACCAGGTCCGCGGGCGGTGCGCTGCCGCCGCAGCCCGCGAGAATCCCCGCGGCCACCGCCAGGACGGCGATCAGCGCGGCACGTCGCACGTTGGGCACCCATCAGGGGAGAATCGGGGGAATTGGGGGGTTAAGCCGGGCAACGCCAGGATAGAGGGGGCCGGGCGGCGGCAGAATCCTCCGGTCCGCATGCTCACCCAACGTTCACCCGCCGATAACTCCCCATTCGGTCAGAGCGTCCACCAATCCGTCGGTCAGCGCGAGGGCGCCGAGCTCCTCGACGGCGACCCAGCGCGCGTCGTCGGCGTCGTCCCCCGCCCGCAGCTCCCCCCCGGTGACGGTGGCCGCGTAGTCCTTGATGTCGATGACATTGCCCGCGATCCCGGGCCGTCGCACCCGGCCGATCAGGCGTCCTGGCTCCACGGTGAGGCCGGTCTCCTCGAGCATTTCCCGCACCAGCGCTTCGGCGTCCGTCTCACCTGCCTCGATGCGGCCGCCGGGCAGCGACCAGAGACCCTTGCCGGGCTCATGCCCGCGCTTGATCAGCAGCAGCCGCCCCCGGCTGTCCTCGACCACGGCCCCTACGCACGGAATCACATTGCCAGGCATGCCGGTAAGTATCTAACGGCCCGGCCCAGTGACCGTAACTCACCGGGCAAAACCTGCGCCCGGCCCGCACGCCAGGACAGGGATCTATCTTTCGTGTTAATCGCCGTTCTGCCTGGAACTGGGGCACCGGCGTCCTACCCTAGGGAGTTCACTCCGAACCCTGAGTAAGGACACGGCCCCGCTCCGTTATGGAGGCTTGTGCCGCTTTCGTCGCCCCGCATCGCAGTCAGTTATCAATTTGTGTGTGATCAATTACGTAGCGTGTCAACCATCGGGGCGGGTGGTGCGTCTTCCTAACTAGACACGAAGCGGAGATCGGTTTCCCCGGTTCCGGTCTTACCGCCGCAGGCAGGCGCAGGACAGCCCTCGCGGGCTGGCTTGCCGGGGGGTAGCTCGACAGTCGTACGCAGGGTACGGCTGCCGTTCCAAGGAGGAACATTCCATATGTCTATTAAGAGCAAGGTGCTCGCCAGTGCGGCGGCGCTGACCCTGGTCAGCGGCGTCGGCATGCTGGGCGCGCTCACCGCGGGGACCGCCAGCGCAGCCACCCCGGCCGCCGGGCCCAACGCCGTCGAGGTCTTCAGCCCGCTCTTCGGCGACTACCACCACCCGGTCGATGTCCTGGACACGCTGCGTCAGGGCGAGAAGGTCGGCCAGCCGCAGATCCTGTACCGCACCAGCAACAGCGACCCGGCCGAGGACTACACCGCCACCGACCAGGGCACCGTGCAGGACTGGTGGGAGGCTGGTTTCATCAGCCCCGCGCTGGCGCTGCACTACGGCTGCGTTCAGGGCACCGGCGGCTGGGAGTTCACGCAGTGCCCCGAGTACGCCACCAACGACGAGGCGTTCGAGATCCAGTACTCGCCTTACGGCGTGGACAGCGGCCTGTGCGCCGGTGTCGCGGCCACCGCCACGTCCGGTGAGACTGTCACGCTGCAGCCTTGTGGCGTCAGCTCCAAGACGGTCTGGATCGTCGACGAGGCCGACGCGGTTGGCCACGACGACTACCTCTACGCGCCGGCCATCAACGGCTCGGACACCAACTTCTCCCAGCCGGAAGTGCTGACCTACCCGATGTCCGGTTCCCCGACCGACATGCCGCGGCCGGAGCTGTACGTCTCGAACCTGACCGGGGAGCAGGGCGTGAACAACGTCATCGAGCCCGGCACCATCAATGACAACCAGCTGTTCGGCGTGGACCAGGGCGTCTTCCCGGGCCTGCATGAAATCTGGTCATAGGGAAGTCTGTTTTCGAACCATGAATGACTAGGTAACGCCGGCCCTCGGCTGAGGGTCGGCGTTACCTCTAGACCCGGAGCGGAGATGTCTTCCGCGTTCCGGTCTTACCGCCTCAGGCAGGGGCAGGACGGCCCTCGCGGGCCGGCCCTGCCGGGGCGGCAGCTCGACAGTCGTGCGCAGGGCACGACTGTGTTCCAAAGAGGAGCAATCTGTATGTCTATCAAGAGCAAGGTGCTCGCCAGTGCGGCGACGCTGACCCTGGTCGGCGGCGTCGGCATGCTAGGCGCGCTCACCGCCAACGCGTCCACCCCGGCCGCCGGCCCCGACGCCGTCGAGCTTTTCAGCCCGCTGTTCGGCACGCATCACACGCCGGTCGACGTGCTGGACACGCTGCGTCAGGGCGAGAAGGTCGGCCAGCCGCAGATCCTGTACCGCACCAGCAACAGCGACCCGGCCGAGGACTACACCATCACCGATCAGGGCACTGTGCAGGACTGGTGGGAGGCTGGTTTCATCACCCCCGCGCTGGCGCTGCACTACGGCTGCGTTCAGGGCACCGGCGGCTGGGAGTTCCCGCAGTGCCCCGAGTACGCCACCGACGACGATGCGTTCGAGATCCAGTACTCGCCTTACGGCGTGGACAGCGGCCTGTGCGCCGGTGTCGCGGCCACCGCCTGGTCCGGTGAGGACGTCACGCTGCAGCCTTGTGGCGTCAGCTCCAAGACGGTCTGGATCGCCGACCAGAGCGACTACGTGGGCAACGAGGACTACCCCTACGCGCCGGCCATCAACGGCTCGGACACCAACTTCTCCCAGCCAGAAGTGCTGACCTACCCGATGTCCGGTTCCCCGACCGACATGCCGCGGCCGGAGCTGTACGTCTCGAACCTGACCGGGGAGCAGGGCGTGAACAACGTCATCGAGCCCGGCACCATCAATGACAACCAGCTGTGGGGTGCGGACTACGGCATCTTCCCTGGCCTGCACTCCCTTAGCTGGTAAGGGACTCTTTTTCCGGATCCTGAGTAAGTAGGTAACGCCGGCCCTCGGCTGAGGGCCGGCGTTACTTTTGTGCCCGGCGGCACCGGGTATGTTCCGCCCGCAAACGGGTAAGACCACTCCCGTTGAACCAACGGTGTAGCAATGGGGTTCAGGCGTGGGTCACGACCGTCACAGGCGCTCCGCCGCGGCCTGCCCGCGCTGCGGCCGGGTCGCCCATGAGCCGACCGTGTGGTCCAGCGCCTGGCGGTGTGACCTGCACGGCGAGGTCGATCCCCTGCTGCCGGCCTTCAGCCCGTCCCGGGAAGGCCTGGACGGGCTGCTTCGCACCGCGGGCGTACCGGTCTGGGTGACGTGGCCGCTGCCCGCGAGCTGGCTGGTCACCGGTTTCGCCGGAGCGGGGGACGAGCGCACCGGCCTCCGCGCCTGTGCGGTCGCGCTGTCGGGTCCCAACCCGGTCGGGGGTCCCGCTGACATGGTCGTCGTCGCCGAGGAACCGGGCGTCGGCCTCGGCGCGGCGCTGGCCGGCCTGCCGGGCGTCGACCCGGGCCCGGGGTTCGCTACCGCGCCGCCGACCGCCACCGTCTCGTTCGGCAAGCATGATTTTCCCCTGTGGCCGGTAGATTCGCCGGACCGCGCGGTGTTCGCCGGCGAGATCAAGGGCCACTGGCTGTGGTTCGTGCTGTGGCCCGATACCGCGGGCGTCCTGCTCATCGAGCCGATCGGGCTGCGTGACCTGCGCGACCCGGGCCAGGACCTGGACCTGCCGTACGGCGCGGCCTCGCCGCGCCTGCCCGCCGGCTGACCATGCGCGCCGACCTGCATGTACACAGCAATGCCTCGGACGGGACCGACTCCCCGGCGGAGGTCATGCGGCGCGCCGGCCAGGCCGGCCTGGACGTGGTGGCGCTCACCGACCACGACACGGTGGCCGGCCACGAGCAGGCCTGGCGCGCGCTGCCCGACGGGCTGATCCTGGTACCCGGCATGGAGCTGTCCGGCCGGCTGGCCGGCCGCAGCGTGCACCTGCTGGCCTACCTGTTCGACCCCGGCGACGCGGAGCTGAACGCCGAGCTCGCCCGGATCACCGACGACCGCGTGCTGCGCGCCCGGGCCATGGTGGACCGGCTGGCCGAGCTCGGCGTCGACATCAGCTGGGACCAGGTGGCCGCCATCGCGGGCCCGGCCGTGGTCGGACGTCCGCATATCGCCCGGGCGATGGCGGCGAGCGGCGCCATCGCCGAGCCCCGCGACGCGTTCACCCGCGACTGGATCGCGGACGGCGGCCGGGCCTACGTGGACCGGTACGCGCTCGATCCCGGCCACGCCATCCGGCTGGTCCGCGCGGCGGGCGGTGCCGTCGTGCTGGCTCACCCGCGGGCGGGCCGGGACTGGGACGTGTCCGACGAGCAGATCGCCGGGCTGGCCGCCGTAGGCCTGGCTGGGGTCGAGGT
>PMOU01000267.1:7687-19541 GCA_003161205.1 Actinomycetota bacterium
CACGACCGGCGTAAAACCTTTGCGGCGCAATTAAAGCTAAGGGTCACATTTTAACCGGATATCACTATCACGCCCGAATGAGCGCTATCGAATTGCGGCTAACTTGCTGCGTGGTATGCGACAACCAAAGCGGGCGTGCTGGGCGTCTCTATAAATGTGGCTCATTGTAATCCTCCGGAATCCTTGCGCAGTGGGCCGCGCGCGTCGGCCGGGCGCAGGGCACGGCCGACTGGTCGAAGGAGGAAGTAGCCCATGTCGATAAAGAGCAAGGTTTTCGCCGTCGCGGCGACGATGACCCTGGCTGGCGGCGTCGGCGCTGCCGTCCCGCTCGCCGCCAATGGGGCCACTCCTTCCTGCCGGAATAGCTGCAGCGACATCTTCAGCTACAAATACAGCACGCACTCGAACCCGAGCTACGTCCTCGACGTCCTCGGCCAGACGGCCCGGGCAGGCCAGCCCGTCATCTTGCTGGCGGCCAGCAAATACGACCCAGCGGAGGACTTCACCGCCGCCAGCCAGGGCACGGTGTCCGACTTCTACGCCGCCGGTTACGTCACGCTCGCCCTTGACCAGCACTACTCGTCCTTGTCCGTGCTGGAGATCCAGTACTCGCCGGACGGCAAGGCCAGCACCCTGTGCGTGGGCGTCGCCAGCACCGCGGTCGACGGCACCCCGGTCGTGCTCGAGCCGTGCGGGGTTTCGGCCCGGACGCTGTGGGTGGTGGACTCCCACGACAGCATCACCGGCGGCTACGTGCCGCTGATCAACGGTTCCGACACCAGCTTCCCCGACCCGTACGTCCTGCACTACCCGGGCAGCGCTTCCCCGAAGGACCTGCCGCGTCCGCGGCTGAACACCTACACGCTGCAGCGGTACGCCAACAACCACGTGTTCACCAACGAGATCTGGGGCTCTGACTACGGCGTCCTGCCGTAAGGGTCGTCCTGCCGTAAGGGTTCACGTCCCTGACCGATCCCCGGTGGCGTCGGCCCTGTTGCCGGGCCGGCCGCCCCGGAGTGGGTATTGTGCCTGGATGGCCACCACAAAGTTGCTTCCTAAGGATGTCCACCGCGCGTTCCACGAGGAACTGGACGCGGGACAGCGGACGGCCCTGCTCAGCTGGCTCGCCTTCACCGCCACCTTCGGCGCCGTCCGGGGCATCACGTATGCCATCAAGGACGGCAAGGGCCCGTTCCGCAACCTCAGCGTCGGCGGGGCCCACCTGCACCACTACATGTGGGGCATCGGCCTGATCAGCGGCGTCGGCGGCATCGCCGTCCACGGTGAGGACAAGCAGCGCAGGCACCCGGTCGTGGCCCTGTCCTACGGCGTCGGACTGGCCCTCATCGTCGATGAGTTCGCGCTGCTCTTGGACCTGCAGGACGTCTACTGGGCCAAGCAGGGCCGGATATCGGTCGACCTGGGCATCGGCGGCAGTTCCCTGGCCGGCACCTACTTCGCCGCGCTCCCCCTGTTCCGCGCCCTGCGCCGCCGCGTGAAGTAAGCCCGGGCGCTGCCGACCGCACTCGGCGACCCGAGCGGCGCGCTACAAGACACACCCATCACCTGCGCCTCTTCACGTCACACGGATCACCCGGCCGCGTCTCACCTTTTGGTATGAGAGTGGCAGCCTTCACAAAAGTTTGTGCAGGCTGCCGCATCCATGCACTCCGAGCGCGCGTGACCGGGCCCTAGCGGTCGGGGCGCTGTGGTAAGAAGGGCGGCGAGTGTGGCGACACGAGGAGGGAAACGCCCGGATGAGCACACGGATTGATCGGGTGCCGTCGCCCGCGGCGGCCGACGGCGACTCGGGGACGGCCGAGATCAACGTCTGGATTATCGGTGACGACGACGAGGTCATCGTCATCGATCCGGGTAGCGATACCGCGGCCGTGCTCGACGCGGTGGGCGACCGTGAGGTGCTCGCGGTCATCTGCACGCACGGCCACGCCGACCACGTCGCCGCGGCGATCGACGTGGCCGAGCGCGACGAGGCGCCGGTGGCGCTGCACCGTAGGGACCGGCTGCTGTGGCGCGACGCTCATCCGGAGGATGATCCCGACATCGATATGGAGGACGGCGGCATCTTCGAGGTCGCCGACGCCACGCTCGAGGTCATCCACGCGCCGGGACACACGGACGGCTCGGTGTGCCTGTACTCCCCGGAGCTCGGCGTGGTGTTCACCGGGCACACCCTGCGGCCCGAGGGGCCCGTCCCGCATGAGGGGGAGTTCCCCGACTTCCCCCGGCAGCTGACCGCGATCGGCGAGCACCTGCTGGCCCTGCCGGGGGACACCCGGGTCCTGCCGAGCCAGGGGGAGGAAACGACGATCGCGGCGGCCGAGAAGAAGTTCGACTCCTGGGTCTCCTCGGGCCCCGATCCCTCGCTCCTGGCCGGCCTCACCGACTAGGCCGCCGGAGTGGAGCAGCTGGGATTCGAGGGCATGCCGCGCCGGCTGTACACGTGCACGCCGACGCGGCTTTCGACCTGGCTCGACTGCCCTCGCCGGTACCGGATGAGCTACCTGGACCGGCCCGCACCGCCGAAGGGGGCGCCCTGGGCGCACAACAGCGTCGGCGCCAGCATCCACAACGCCCTGGCCGGATGGTGGCGGCTGCCGCTGGCGCGGCGGACCGCTGCGGCTGCGGGCACGCTGGTTGACCGCGGCTGGATTGATCAGGGGTTCGTGGACGAAACCCAGTCGGTGCGCCAGCGGGAACGCGCGATCAGCATGGTCGAGGGTTACGTCGCCCGGCTGGACCCAGCCGACGAGCCGGTGGGGATCGAGCGGACGGTGGCGACCCGTACCGACAAGATCGCGGTGTCCGGGCGGATCGACCGGCTCGATGCCCGGCCGGCGCCCGACGCGGGGCCTGGACTAGCGAACACCGAGCTCGTGGTCGTCGATTACAAGACCGGACGGCACCTGCTCACCGTGGACGACGCGCGCAGCTCGCTGGCGCTGGCGCTGTACGCGCTCGCCGCCGGGCGGGCCCTGCGGCGGCCGTGTCACCAGGTGGAGCTGCATCATCTGCCGACGGGTCAGATTCTGGCCTGGTCCCACACCGCCGAATCACTGGCCAGGCACCTGAGCCGGGCGGAGGACATCGCGCAGGAGTGCGCGGCGGCGGATGAGCGGATGCGCGACGGACTGGTCCCCAAGGCCTACGACGAGGTGTTCCCGCCGCGTCCCAGCCCGTCCTGCGGATGGTGCGACTACCGGCGGAACTGCCCCGAAGGCGCGGTCGCCGCGACGCCGCGGCGACCCTGGGACGGGCTCTCAGCCAGCTGAACCTCCGGCGGCCGCGGCGGCGTGCTTCGCCGTCGTGGTCTCGGCCGCGTCCCAGAAGTACGTCAGCGCGCTGGCCGTCGTGGCCGGTGCCTCGACGGCGGGTGAGTGCACGGCCCCTGGAATGCACACCCGGCGGGCGCCCAGCCGCCTGGCCATGTTCTCCTGGGTGGCCGGTGACCAGGTGTTGTCGTTCTCGCCGTAGATGACGAGCATCGGGAGCTGGCTGAGCCGGGCCAGCTCGGCCGTCCTGTCCGGAGCGGTGAGCAGGTCGCGGGCCATCAGGACGAGCCCGCTCGGGTCGTTGCTCAGCATCCGCCTGGCCAGGAACGCGATGATCGGGGCGGGGACCCCGGCTTCGACGGCCTGCGGTTCGAAGTAGGACTGCCAGAGCTCGGCGATCCCGGCCGCGAGCGTAGCCGGAGCCGGCAGGGCGCCGTCCCCGGCACCGAGGGCGGCCAGCATCGCGTCGAGTTCGGTCGCCCGCGGTCCGGTCAGGGCGGCGGGACCCGAGCTCATCAGCGTGACAGATACTCCCCGCGCGCCGGCCAGGATGGCGTCACGGGCCACCAGCCCGCCGTAGGAGTGTCCCAGCAGGTGCCGCGCCCCGGTCGCCTGGAGGACCCCGGCGATGTCGGCGGCCAGGGCTGAGGCGAGGTAACCGTCCAGGTCGTCCGGGCCTGGCGTCTCGAACTGCCCGCGCATGTCGATCGCGACCACCCGGCGGCGACCGTCGGCCAGCAGGTCGAGAATCGCGAGGAAGTCCTCTTTGCTGCCGGTGTACCCGGGCAGGAGCAGAGCGGCGTCCCGCTCACACACCCCTGACGCCGGAACCGCCTCCAGCGCGGCGAAATCTCCGCGGCTGGTGCCGATGGTGATACGACGTACCCCGTCGGGCAGGTCCAGGGACGTTGGTGTGCTCACAGGGGCGAACCTACCCGGCTACCTTGAACAAAACGCTTCCTTCGCTGCGAACGGGTGAGGTTCGCAGCGAAGACGCTGCTCACGAAGCCTTGCGTCGGCTTTCCTCGGACTGGTTTTCCTGGCCGCCGAGGTCGCGGCCAGACCTGGTCCGCCGGCGCCGTCTGGCCCTGGTCGTGCCCGCGGTCGCCGGGGCGCCGCCTTCGCCCGCCTCGCGGGGGGCCGTACCCGAGTTATTGTGCGCCTGACCGGAGCCGCCACGGGCCTGCCCGTCACCGCTGCCGCGCCCGGAGTCGCCGCGTCCGGCGCCGCTTCGCCCGGAGTCGCTTCGTCCCGAACCGCCGCGCCCGGAGCCGCCACGGCCGGAACCGCTTCGCCCCGAGTCGCCGCGCCCGGAACCGCCGCGGCCCGAATCGCCGCGCCCGGAACCGCCTGGCGCGGCGGAACCGCGGCCCGGCTTGGCGGTGCGGATCTTGCCGGTCTCGCCGATGTCCTCCAGGGCCTCAGCCTCCAGCCCGACCCGCTCTCGCATGGCGCGCGGGAGGGTGCCCGTCGCCTCACGCGGGATGTCGAGCTGGGTGTAGAGGTGCTCGGAGGTGGAGTACGTCTCTTCCGGTTCGGGCTTGCCCAGCTTCAGGGCGTCGTTGATGGTCTTCCAGCGGTGCATGTCCCGCCAGTCGACGAACGTGACCGCGACGCCGGCCCGGCCGGCTCGCCCGGTCCGGCCGATGCGATGCACGTAGGTCATGTCGTCATCGGGGCATTCGTAGTTCACCACGTGGGTGACGTCGTCCACGTCCAGCCCGCGGGCCGCGACCTCGGTCGCGGTGAGCACGTCAACCTTGCCGCTGCGGAACGCGCGCAGCGCGCGCTCGCGCTGACCCTGGCCCAGGTCGCCGTGCACGGTCGCGACCGCGAAGCCCCTGGTCTCCAGCGCGCCCGCGACTTGATCAGCGGCTCGCTTGGTCTGGCAGAACACCATGGTCAGGCCCCGGTCCCTGGCTTGCAGCACCCGGGCCAGCACCTCGATCTTGTCCATCTGGTGCGCCCGGAAGACGTGCTGCCGGGTGTTCGGGGGCGGCGTGGGCGCGTCCTGGCCTTCGGCCCGGATGTTGGTCGGCTGCCGCATATGGCGCCGCGCGAGCGTGACGACGTCCCCGGGCATGGTCGCCGAGAACAGCATCGTCTGCCGGCTGTCCGGGGTACGCCTGACGATCCGCTCCACGTCGGGCAGGAAGCCGAGATCGAGCATCTTGTCGGCCTCGTCGAGCACCAGGGCCTGGATCTGGCCTAGCTTGAGGTGTCCGCGCTCGACCAGGTCGAGCAGCCGTCCGGGGGTGCCGACGACGATGTCGACGCCGGCCGTCAGCGCGTCGATCTGCGGCTCGTNNTTGACCGCGGCGATGCGCAGGTCGTCGGCGACCTGGATCGCCAGCTCCCTGGTGGGCACCACGACGAGGGCCTTCGGCGCGCCCGAGGGGCCGTCGCCGATCATCTGCAGCAGCGGGACGCCGAACGCCAGCGTCTTGCCGGTGCCGGTCCTGGCCTGCCCGATGATGTCCTGCCCGCGCAGCGCCAGCGGAAGGGTCAGAGCCTGAATGGGGAACGTGGTGAAGATGCCCGCCGCCTCGAGGCCGCGGCAGATCTCGTCGCTGATGTCGAAATTACGGAACGGCACCGCGGCGGTCTCACCATCACTGGTCACCTGGCCATCACTGGTCACCTGGCCGGTGACATCGCCTCCGGAGCCGGCGTCGGCCGGAGCGGTCACGGGTTCAGAGGCCGGTGACTGCGGCTCTGTCGTGTCCCCGCTAAAAGTTTGAGTTGTCAGGGGTCCCATCCTTTATCGTGGCCGCCCCCACCTCATGCAGGTCCGGCCCGGTCGTGCGTGTCCATTGCCCGCAGTGGCCCGCTTCGATGCGAGCTGCTACCTGGCCGCGCGGCGCATTAAAACCCCACCCGCCGCACCCTGCCTGGGAGCCCGTACATGCCGGAACACTGCTGTCTGGCTCTGCCGTTTGTCTGGGCCGTTGGCTCTGGGTTCGCCTCGCGGGCGCCCCCGGACGTAAGACACTGGGCCCGGCGTAAACAGCAGCTGGATATGTAACACGACCATTGGTTACAACATTCCATTGCTAGTCGTTACCAACTGTACCAGGAGCAGATCAGCGTGGTGCGGCGGGCTTCGTCACAACGCGCCTGCCCGGGCGTCAGTGCGAGCAAGCCAGTCCTGGATCAGCGGGACCGGGCCAGGGGTCAGCCGAAACCGACCCGGTGCGCCTCGGAGGCACCGAATTCGATGTAGGCGATTTTGTCCGCCGGCACCAGGACCCTGCCGCCTTTGGCCACCGAGAGCGCGAAGACCGCATGCTCACCGCTCTCCAGGGCGTCGGACAGGCGGCGCTCTAGTTCATCGGCGGGGGTGTTGGTCTCCACGACCAGCTCGCGCGGGACGGAGTGAATACCGATCTTGACTTCCACGGCGCTCCTTTAGTCTGCCTGCGGGTTTAGTNNTGCTCAGCCGCTTCCCGCGGGATCTGATCACGCGTGCTGAGCCAGTATCGCGCGGTGACCTGGGCCATGCCCACCATCCCCACGCTCAGCAGGCGCGCCTCCTCGTCCGAGAGCCCGGCGTCTTCCCTGACCACCTGACTGACCATCGCGGCGCACTCGCGCTGCCCCCGGTCCAGCCGGTCGCGGACGGCCGTCTCGTTCGACAGGTCCGACTCGAACACCAGCCGGTACGCCTGGCCCTGCTCTCCCACGTACTCGAAGTAGGCGCCGAAGGTGGCGGCCACCCGCTGCTTGTTGTCCGGGTTCGAGCGCAGCGCGTCGCGGACGGTCTCCACCAGGGTGTCCACGCTCTCGTCGAGCAACGCGAGGTACAGGTCCAGCTTGCCGGGGAAATGCTGGTANNGTGATACCCGCGGGCCACGAACACCTCCAGGGCCGCGTCCAGGAGCTGCCGCCGCCGTTCATGGCGGGGCAGCCGGTTACCGCGTGGCCTGGTGTCGGACGGTGCCGTCAAGGTTCGGTCTCCGGGTGGTTGCGCGGCTGCTGTTGCTCGCGCCCTCATACTAAGTCGCCGTCAGCGGTAATCGTCATCGTCATAGCCGACCGCAATCTCCTGTTCGACCGCATCGGCCTCATTGACGTACAGCGGGACTTCGACCGGCCGGTTGTCTTCGGCCACATCCGGCACGACGTCTTGACGCTGCTCGATGGCGTCGTCCTCGGGCGTCTCCATGTCTGACTCGCTCAACTGCCCAGACCCCTTTGTCTCCTGATTGGTCACGGCCGCACCGTCCCCGGTCCCCGCCAGCTCTCGGAGCGCGCTCTCCAGCGCCTCCCCGTAGGTGGGGAAGGCATGCACGACATCGGCCAGGACCGGCACCGGGATTTTGGCCCTGATGGCGAGGGTAACCTCGCCCATCCAGGTGGCCGCGTCCGGCCCAACCGCGACCGCGCCGACCAGCACTCCGTCCTCGGCGGCCAGTTCCAGCCCGCCGACGTCCTCCTGGTTCAGCTGGGCCCGGGCCGTGCCGCCCAGGTCGCCGTGCGCTGTCCGCAGCGGAGGCTGCGGGACGACCCCGACCGCGTAGACCGACGGGGAGGTGTAGACGCAGCGCGGGATGGCGCTGTAATCGGCTTCGCGCCGCTGGCCCAGGACATTCGCGGCGACCACCCGGGCCTGGTAGCGGCTGGCGTGGGTCTGGGTGATGCCGGTGACGTCTCCGGCCGCCCACACCCGGCCGGAACCCGGGCCGCCAGACCCGGCCACCTCAGAGCCGGTCGCCCTAGACCTGGCCACCTCGGAGCCGGTCACCTCGGGGCCGGCCACCTGACAGGTCGTGGTCGTGGGCAGGGCCATGCCCGGGGTGACCGTGATGCCGAGCGCGTCCAGGCCGAGCCCGCTGAGCCTCGGACGCCGCCCCGAGGCGAGCAGCAGCCGGTCCGCGTCGATCCGGGTGCCGTCTTCCAGCGCCAGCGTCAGGCCGTCGCTGGTGCGTTCCGCCTTCGTGGCGGCTGCGCCGAGGTAGATCTCGGCGCCGGCCCGCCGCAGGACCGTGGCGAGGATCTCCCCGGCGAAGGCCGATTCACCCGGGAGCAGGGTCTGCTCCGCCTCCACCAGCGTGACCTGAGAGCCGAAGGTGGCGTAGATCTGGGTGAGCTCGCAGCCGGCGGGGCCGCCGCCGAGCACGATGAGGCGGCGGGGCAGGTCGGGTGAGCACAGGCTCTCGGCGGTGGTCCAGGCCGGGATATCGGCCAGGCCCTCGATCGGCGGCGCGACCGGCTCGCAGCCCGTCGCGATGACCAGATCGGAGTAGGTCAGCGACACCGCCGCCGCGGCCGTCCCGGCCGCCCCGGCGGACACCGCCGTCCCGGCCGCCTGGTCCGGGCCGGGGTCCAGCGTGACCTCGACCCTTCCCGGCCGGGCAATCCGGCCGGTCCCGCGGATGACCGTCACGCCGGCCTCGGCGAGCCGCTGCGCGGCGGCCGAATCGTCCAGCCCGCCGGTCATTTCGTCCCGGCGGGCGACCGCGTCTTCCCAGGTCTCGCCGCGCGCGGCCGAACCCAGCAGCGAGTTGGACGGCAGGCACGCCAGGTAGGGCGACTCGCCGCCGATCAGGCCCGCCTCCACCAGCGCCACGGACTTGCCGCCCGCCGCGGCCTCCGTGGCGACGTGCACGCCTGCCGTACCGCCGCCGAGGACCACTACATCGAAAGCGCCCATCTGGCGTCCCCCTCGAACTTCGAGCCGCTGACCAGTCCCAGCCGGCTGGTCACCTCCGGGCGCCTCCATCATCTCAGCCGAGGCTAAGCTCGCTAGTAGAGTTGGGCTAAATCCACCCATGTTAGTACCAACATCGCTCGAATGTATGTTTGATTATGAGAATTAGGGCGCGCTTGCAGGTATCAGTGGCGTGCCAACTGGGGTAGATGAGGACCATGCGCAGCATATGGGCAGGTGCCATCTCGTTCGGGCTGGTCGTGATCCCGGTCAAGCTCTACGCGGCCACNNGAGGATCTCGCCGACCTCCCGCTGGTGACCGCCCACCGGATCGAGGTGCTCCATTTCGCGCCGAGCGCCCAGGTGGAGCCGATCCTGGCGGCTAAGAGCTACTACACCGAACCCGAGCCGGCCGGCACCCGGGCCTACGTCCTGTTCCGGGACGCGCTGGAGAAGTCGGGGAAGGTCGCCGTGGCCAAGGTCGCGCTGCGCCAGCGCGAGGCGCTGGCCGCGCTGCGGGTCCGGGACGGGGTCATCACCCTGGAGACCCTGCTGTGGCCCGATGAGGTGCGCAAGCCCGATTTCGCGTTCCTCGACGAGGACATCGAGGTCCGGTCGCAGGAGCTGAAGATGGCCGCGTCGCTGATCGAGACGATGACGGAGGACTTCGATCCCGACCAGTACCACGACACCTACCGCGAAGCGCTCGAAGCCGTCGTCCAGGCCAAGGTCGAAGGCAACGACGTCGTCCGCCCCGCCGGGGTCGAGGCCCCTGAGCCCAGGAAGCAGCCCGCCGACCTGACCGAGATCCTGCGCGCCAGCGTCGCGGCCCTGAAGGACCAGCGCGGCCAGTCCGACGGCGCTGCCAATTCAAGCCGGGCCACGTCAGGCACCCGCGCCAAATCAGGCACCCGACCCAAGCCCGCCGCCGCGAGCGCCAAGCAGTCCGCCGCCCGCGCCAAGCCCGCCGCGAGCGCGAAGACCGCTACCCGCGCCAAGCCAGCCAAGGCCGTCAAGGACTCCGCCGACGACGCCGAAGCCCCCAAGACCCGCTCACGCGCCCGGGCCGGTGCGCGCAAGGCCAGCGCGTGAGCGAGCAGCCCATTCCGCACTGGCCGGGAAAGCTGGTGTCGCTCGGCGACTACGAGGTCTACGTGCGCAGCGTTCCCGACCGCNNAGACCGCGCCTCCGAGCCAGACGAGCCCGCTCAGGCCCCCGGGCTCGAGCCCGCCCTGTTCGTGCACGGGCTGGAGGGCTCCTCGCGGAACTGGACCGACCTGATGGACCTGCTCCGGTCCCGGCTGGCCTGCGCCGCGCTCGACCTGCCTGGCTTCGGTGCGTCCCCGCCCCGCCCGGACGGCAAATACTCGATCGCCGCCCTGGCCGAGACGGTCATCGCGCTGATCGAGCAAAACGGCCGTGGTCCCGTGCACCTGTTCGGCAACTCGCTCGGCGGCGCGGTCTGCGTCAAGGTCGCGGCCACCCGGCCGGACCTGATCCGCACCCTGACCCTGATCTCCCCGGCCCTGCCCGACGCCCGGCTCCGCCTTGACCTGCTGCGCTTCCCGCTGATGAGCGTCCCCGGCGTCGGCGCCCGGCTGCTGCGCCAGGTCCAGCGAATCCCGGCCGAACGCCGCGTCGCCGACGTCATCGCCACCTGTTACGCCGACCCGCGGCGATTCCCCCAGGCCAGGCTCGTCGCCGAAGTCACCGAACTAACCCGCCGCGACGCCCTCGACTACGCCTCCGCCGCGATGGTCGGCTGCGTCCGGACCCTCACCGCCGAGACCCTGCGGGCCGGCGGCCGGGCCGCCTGGCGGGACGCGGCCCGGATCACCGCGCCGACCCTGGTCATCTACGGCCACGACGACCGGCTGGTCAGCCCGCGGCTGGCGGGCCGGTCCGCCCGCGCCTTCGCCAACGCCCGGATCGTGGTGATGCCGAGCACCGGTCACGTCGCGCACATGGAGCACCCGCACCTGGTCGCGGCCGAGATCGGGGTGCTGCTCGCCGCCGCGAACCCAACCCCGAACCCAACCCCGAGCGCGACCCCGGACCCGGCCGTGGACGTGAGCCGGACGCGGGAATTCCCGCTCACTCCCGCCGGTTGACCGTGGCAGGTGACGGGAATGGGAAACCTGGGACCGTTCGGATAAAAAATGTCTTTCTTCCGTCTTTGGAGAAACCGTGTCACTGCCCCCGCTGGTCGAGCCGGCCGCTGAGCTAACGGTCGATGAGGTACGGCGCTACTCGCGCCACCTGATCATCCCCGACATCGGGATGACCGGGCAGAAGAGGCTGAAGAACGCCCGGGTCCTGTGCGTGGGGGCCGGCGGCCTCGGCTCGCCCGCGCTGCTCTACCTGGCCGCGGCCGGCGTCGGCACGCTCGGCATCGTCGACTTCGACGTGGTGGACGAGTCGAACCTGCAGCGCCAGATCATCCACGGCCAGTCCGACGTGGGCCGGCCCAAGGCCGAGTCGGCGCGGGACAGCATCAAGGAGATCAACCCGCTCGTCAACGTGGTGGTGCACGAGGTGCACCTCGACTCCGATAACGCCCTGGAGATCTTCGCCGACTACGACCTGATCGTGGACGGCACCGACAACTTCGCGACCCGCTACCTGGTCAACGACGCGTGCGTGCTGCTCGGCAAGCCGTACGTGTGGGGTTCGATCTACCGGTTCGACGGGCAGGCCAGCGTGTTCTGGGCCGAGTACGGCCCGTGCTACCGCTGCCTGTACCCCGAGCCGCCGCCACCCGGCATGGTGCCGTCCTGCGCCGAGGGCGGCGTGCTGGGCGTGCTCTGTGCCTCCATCGGGTCGATCCAGGTCAACGAGGCGATCAAGGTCATCACCGGGATCGGCGAGCCGCTGGCCGGCCGGCTGATGATCTACGACGCGCTGGAGATGA
>PMOU01000561.1:0-5647 GCA_003161205.1 Actinomycetota bacterium
ATGGGCGTGGAGCTGGTGGAGGGACGGGACCTGTTCTGCTCCCGCAACCGGGTCTTCGTGCACACCACCCGGGGCAGTCGGCCGGTCGACGTCATCTACCGCCGGGTCGACGATGACTTCATGGATCCGTTGCATTTCCGGCCGGACTCGGTGATCGGCTGCCCGGGGGTGATCAACGCCGCGCGGGCNNGGCCATGTCACCATCGCCAACGCGGTCGGCAACGGGGTCGCCGACGACAAGCTCGTCTACACCTACATCCCCGACCTCATCCGGTACTACCTGCACGAGGAACCGCTGCTCGACAACGTGGAGTCCTACCGGCTCGACGACCCCGACGTGCTCGACTGGGCCCTGGTCTCGCTGGAGGAGCTGGTGATCAAGCCGGTGGANNGTGGACGGGGCGGGCGGCAGCGGCATCGTCATCGGCCCGCAGGCCACCGAGCCGGAGCTGGCGGTGCTGCGGACGCAGCTGCGGGCGGACCCGCGGGGCTGGATGGCCCAGCGTCCGGTGGCGCTGTCCACGTCGCCGGTGCTCATCGGCGAGGGCCTCGCGCCGCGGCACATCGACCTGCGGCCGTTCGCGGTCAACGACGGCGAGGACGTGTGGCTGCTGCCCGGCGGCCTGACCCGGGTCGCGCTGCCCGAAGGCGAGCTCAAGGTCAACTCCAGCCAGGGCGGCGGCTCGAAGGACACCTGGGTGCTGGCCGGACCGCGCCCGGCCGAACCGGCTCAGCCTGCCCCCGCCTTCCCGCTGCTGACGCCCCGCTCGGCCGCGGCGCTCACCGCCGCCATCGAACGGCAGAGCGGCCCAGACCAGTGAACGCAGACCAGTGAACACCGACCAGTGAACGACGAACTGCTCAGCCGGATGGCCGAGACGCTGTTCTGGACCGGCCGNNCACCGGCTCCTCGGCGACCCGGCGGTCCGCGGGTCGGGCTCGGGCGGGGACTGCGGTCCGCTGTTCGGCATCCTCGGGGTCAAGCCGGGCGAGGACGCCGACCCGGACGTCGGGATGGCGCTGTTCCGGCTGGCGTACGACGCGCAGAGCCCGAGCGCGATCGCCGGATCGATACTCGCGGCGCGGTCCGGGGCCCGCGGCATCCGCGAGGTGATCTCGAGTGAGATGTGGGAGTGCCTCAACGTGGCCGGCCACGGCCTGACCGGCCAGCGCCGGGCCGCCGAACGGCTCGGACCCCACGTCTTCCTCCGCTTCATCAGGGAACGGGCCGCGCTGTTCTTCGGCCTGGCCGACTCGACCATGAGCCACGACGACGCCTGGCGGTTCCTGGTGCTCGGCCGGTCGCTGGAGCGGGCCGACATGACGGCCCGGCTGCTGCTGGCGCGCCTGCCCGGCCCGCAGGAGCAGGGCTGGCCGCTGCTGCTGCACGCGTGCGGCGCGTACGAGTCGTTCATCCGCACCCACGGCTGGGCCGCGGAGCCCACCAAAGTCGCCGAGTTCCTGCTCCTGGACCGGCTGTTCCCGCGGTCGGTCCTGCATTCGCTGGTGACCGCGGAGGAATGCCTGATGGCCCTGAATCCGGGTCCGGTCCGGATCGGCATGGACGACTCGGCCCGGCGCCCGATCGGCCGGCTGCGGACCACGCTGGAGTACGCCGACCCGGGCCAGCTGCCCGATCAGCTGTCCGAGCTGCTCGCCACCTTGCAGCGGGCCTGCGCGGAGGCGTGCGACGCCATCACCATGCGGTACTTCCAGTACGAAGCGCCGGTCCTGTGGGAACGGGACGGCTGAGCATGGGCTGGCGACTGCAGGTGGTGCACACGACCCGGGTCAGCTACCCGGCGCCGGTCCGGGCCTCGTTCAACGAGGCCCGGATGACGCCGCTGACGCTGCCCACGCAGGTCACCCTGGAGAGCAAGGTCTCGGCCGGCGCCGGGGTGCCGGTCTGGACCTACTGCGACTACTGGGGCACGTTCGTCAGCGTCTTCGATATCACCGAACCGCATGAGTCGCTGTCGGTCCGGGCCCAGGCCACCGTCGAGACCGGGCAGGGGCTCGACGGTGCGGATGCCCCGGCCGGGCCGGCCCGGCTGTCCTGGGCGGACCTGCGGGCCCAGGCGGCCGCCGCCCGCATGCTGGAGTTCCTGCTGCCGACGCCGCTGACGACCGTGACGCCGGGCGTCGCGGCCACGATCGCGGACGCCGTGCGCGGCGCGGATCCGGTCGAGGCGGCGACCGAGATCGCCTCCCGCGTCCGCGCCCAGGTCAGCTACATGGCCGGCGCGACGGGGGTGCGGACCAACGCCCAGGAAGCCTGGGATCAGGGCCAGGGTGTCTGCCAGGACATGGCCCACGTCACCGTGGGCCTGCTGCGCGAGGCCGGGCTGCCCGCCCGCTACGTGTCCGGCTACCTGCACGCCGATCCGAACGCCGAACCCGGCCAGACCCTGGTGGGGGAGAGCCACGCCTGGGTGGAGTACTGGGCCGGCTCCTGGCTGCCGCTCGACCCGACCAGCGGCGCCCCGGTACGCGAACGGCACGTGGTGGTGGCCCGCGGCCGGGATTACCTCGACATCCCGCCCCTGAAGGGCATCTACCACGGCGCGCCGACCAGCGCCCTCGAGGTGACCGTCGAGGTCACGAGGCTGGCCTGAAAAAAAATTATGCCGAACGGGCCGTGCCGCGTGCACCTCGCCCGCTCCCTGCGCCCGCGGGCACGGCGGTCCGCGGAATTAACTAGGCTGGCTAGTGCTGAGCCCGTCCGTTAGCGGGCAAGCTCTGACCCGGGAGCAAGCATGCAAGGCAGCCAGGCGGCACGAGCGCGGCGGGCGGCGGCCGGCCGATGACAGCTTTCGGCCGCGGCGGCGCCCGTGCGGTGCGCCGCGGAATGACGGCGGCCCGCGGGCAGCTGGTGGTCGCGGTCGGCGGCCGGGACCGGACCAGGGTCGTCCTGCTGCTGGCCTGCGTGCTGGCCCTGGCCAGCGCGGACACCGCCACCGTNNGGGGCCGCGGCGCTGGACCTGCGCCGGTCGCTGCACATCAGCAACACCGACATCGGGCTGCTGGTGTCGGTGACCGCGGTGGTGGCGGCGGTCTTCTCGCTGCCGTTCGGCGTGCTGGCGGACCGTGGCAGACGGACCTGGATCCTCGCGTTTGCCCTGCTGACGTGGGGGGCGGTGACCGCCTCGGCCGGCCCGATCGTGGCCTCGCTGGTCGGCGACTGGTTCCCCGCCGCCGAGCGGGGCCGGATCTACGGGTACATCCTGACCGGGGAGCTGCTGGGCGCCGGCGCCGGGTTCGCCGTCACCGGTGATATCGCCGCGCTGTCCTGGCGGGCCGCCTTCATCATCCTCGCCCTGCCCGCCTTCGCGCTCGCCTGGCTGATCTTCCGGCTGCCCGAGCCGGTCCGCGGCGGCCAGGGCGCGCTGGCGGCCGAGCCAGACGCCCGGCCGCGACAACGGCCGCGGCCGGCCAGCGCGACCCAGCAGCCGCCGGCCCCCGACCCGCAGGTGCTGGCCCGGGAGATGGGCATCGAGCCCGATCTCGAGCTGGCCAGCCGGTCCCACGCCAAGATGACCTTGATGCAGGCGCTGCGGTACGTGCTGGCGGTGCGGACCAACGTCGCGCTGATCATCTCCAGCGCCCTGGGTTATTACTTCATGTCCGGCGTGCAGACCTTCGGCAACGAGTTCGTCAGCGGCCAGTACCGCGTCAGCCAGGTGGTGGCGAACCTGCTGCTGCTCGTGGTCGGCGTGGGGGCGGTCCTCGGGGTGCTGGTGGCCGGCCCGGTCAGCGACGCCCTGCTGCGCCGCGGCCACCTGTCCGCTCGCCTCAGCGTCGCGATGGTCGCCGCCGCCGCGACGGTCCTGCTGTTCATCCCGGCCCTGATCACCCACAGCGCGGTCAGCGCGCTGCCGTACGTGGTCTTCGCCGCGGCCGCGCTGACCGCGCAGAACCCGCCCATCGACGCCGCCCGCCTGGACATCATGCCGCCGCAGATGTGGGGCCGCGCCGAGGGCGTCCGCACCTTCTTGCGNNGTCATGCTGGCCCCGCTCGCCGCCTCCGCGGTCTTCCTGTACGGCGCCCGCCGCCTCTACCCCCGCGACGTAGCCACCGCCGCCGCAGCGTCCCCGCCCGCGCCCGCCCCAGCCCCCGCGCCAGCATCCTGATCGCCGCGCTGGCCCGAGAGCGTCCCCCCGCGCCGGGCGCAGGTCTTCTACCCCGGCCCGCTCCGCTGGACGTTAGTGATTGCCGCGTCAGCGTGCGCTGTGCGCGCCGGTCATGAGCGCGGCGAGATCCTCGGGGTGCAGGAACGACGGCGGTGGCGGCGGGCCCCAGGCGTACAGGCCGCGCGCGCCTTCCAGGTCCTCGGGGGTCCACAGCTGATCGTCGATGATGCAGTCCATGTCGCTGTAGTACTCGCTGAAGTTGCCGGCCGGGTCCTTGAGGTACCAGAAGAAGTTCGAGCCGCCGTAGTGCCGGCCCAGGCCCCAGACGTGCCGTTCGGGGTGGTCTTCGAGCATCACCTGGGCGCCGCGCCCCACGTCGTCGATGTCATCGACCTGCCAGGAGGTGTGATGCAGGAACGACACTGGCGCGGCCAGCACGAGCACGTTGTGGTGGTCGACGGAGCAGCGCAGGAACGCGCCGGCGCCCTTGATGTAGTCGCTGACCTTGAACCCCAGGCCCGAGACGAAGAACGCCTCGGTCACGGCGAAGTCGGTGGAGCCGACCACGGCGTGCCCGAGCTTGCGCGGCCGCACCGGCTCGGTGCGCAGCACGCCCGGGGCGCGCTGCCCGGACCGCTCGTACCGGCCGGGGCCGTTGTACCGGGTGGCCGTGACCGGCTGCTGCTCGACTCGGGGGGCGATCTCGAGGTAGGCGCGGACCCCGGTGGCCTTCTCCACCGCGCTGATCCGCTGCGGCTCGCGGTGCACGTCGATGCCCATCCGGGCCAGGCTGCCCGCGGTCCGGGCCAGGTCGTCGGCGTCGTCGACCCCGACGTGCAGGTCCACGAGCCGGCGGNNGGCACGCCCATGGTGATCGAGGTCAAGCGGTGCAGGGCCATCGGACGCTGCCTTTCCTTGAGGTGTCGCTGTCGGTGAACTGGGCGGTGATCGGGTCAGCTGCGGCCGCTCGGCACCGAACGGCCGGACCGGGACGGCACCGCGGCCACGAACGTCTCGGTGTCCTGGATCGCCGCGAAGAGGTAGGCCATCCGCTCGACCGCGGCGTCGTGCGCGTCCTGGGCGGACAGGGCGCCGATGGCCTGCGAGGCGCACGCGTCGTGGAGCAGGACGACCTTGATGCCCACCATGCTCAGCGCGTCGACCGTGGTCTGGACGCAGATGGGCGTGGTCAGGCCGCCCACGACGGCGGTGTCGATGCCCCTGGCCCGGAGCTGGGCCACCAGGTCGCCGGCGATGACGGCCGAAAAGCTCGTCTTGTACACGATGACATCGCTGTCGTCGACCAGCCCGGGATAGGCCTCCGCGGCCGGCGAGCCGACGGCCAGCGCCGTAGCGATGTCGGGGGCGAAGTCGGCGATGCGGCCGGTCGGCGGCCGCTCCGTGGTGTATGTCGTCTGGACGTGCACGACGGTGCCGCCCGCGCTTCGCCAGGCCTGGCTGGCAGCCCGGAAGTTCTCCACCGCCCCGGCCGCGTCGGGCACCGGCTCCCAGCTGT
>PMOU01000561.1:5660-7014 GCA_003161205.1 Actinomycetota bacterium
AGCGCCTTGCCGTAGACCTCGTAACCGACGGCGGGCAGGACGACGGCGTGCCTGGCGGCCACGGCGGAGTCCCGCCAGATACGCTGCAGCGGACTCGCCTCGGCGAAGCTGGCGGCGCCGTGCGCGGACAGCAGGATGCCGATCGCCTTGAGCACGTGGTCGACGGCCCAGCCGGTGTCGGCTCGTACCCGGGCCCGGGTGAGGAAGTCGGGGTAGACGCCGCGGGCGGCGGCCTCGTCGATGTCGGCGGCGGCGCGGTAGGCGTGCAGCTCCGCGGTGTCGAGCAGCATCGCGGCCTCGGCCAGCTGCAGCTGGAAGGCCACCGAATCGGCCTGCGCGGTGTAGAAGGTGTAGGAGATTGGCTTCTTCGCGGCCTTGTCCCGCACGATCTCCAGCGCGGCCCGGCCCAGGCCCAGCTGCGGCCCGACCAGGACCAGCGCCAGGATCGGCACGAAGGCGGACCGGTAGAAGGCCTCGTCGGAGAACTCGGTGGCATAGCTGCCCTCGATCGCGGGCGGGACGGAGACGATCCGGTGGCCGGGGACGAAGACGTCCTTGGCGATCAGGCAGTTGCTGCCGGTCGACTTCATCCCGGCGACGAACCAGGTCTCCTCGTACTCCAGGTCGCTGCGCGGGATCAGGGCCAGGCCCTGGTCGACGACCTCGCCGTTCTCGTCGGTGACCGGGATCCCGAGCACCGCCCAGCTCGCGTGCCACGACCCCGACGTGTAGTACCAGCGCCCGGTGACCTGATAGCCGCCGTCGACCTTGCGGGTCTCGGCGGTCGGCGCGAGCACGCCGCAGACCAGCGCGTCCGGGTCGGCGCCCCACACATCATCCTGAGCCTGCTGCGGGTACAGGCCGGTCAGCCACGCGCACACGTTCAGCAGGGTGACGACCCAGGCGGTGCCCCCGTCGGCCTCCCCGACCGCGGCCGACACGTCGAGCATGGTGCGCATAGAAGTCTCGTAGCCGCCGTAGCGTCTCGGCTGGGCGATCTTCAGGATGCCCGCGTCGCGGAGCGCTTTGATGCTCTCCTCCGCCACCCGGCGGTCCTGCTCACCCTGGGCGGCGTGCTGGCGGATCAGCGGCTGCAGTTCCCTGACCCGGGCGACGAGCTCGGTCGCGTCGGGCACGTCGGTGCGGTGGTCGGTCGCGGTGCTCATGCGGGTCTCCTTTGACGGGTCAGGCGCAGGTCGGCGGGCAGTCAACAGGCACGTTTGGCGGCCGGTCAGCGGGCGCAGGCGGCGATGGCGTCGGCGATGCGCCTGCGCGGTCGGTCGGCGAAGCGGGAGTGGGTGCCGAAGGTGCGGTGGGCGTAGACCAGCGGTGGCAGGTCGGCGCGGCTGCTGGC
>PMOU01000561.1:7077-7221 GCA_003161205.1 Actinomycetota bacterium
CTGGGCCTGGCCGAGAATGTTGATACCGAAACGGCGCGTCGTCTGGATCTGGCGCAGCAGTGCGGAACCGCGGTCGAACGCCACGCTGACCAGCGGCGGATTCAGCGACAAGGACGCGAACGAACTTACCGTCGTGCCGGCCGG
>PMOU01000561.1:7236-9031 GCA_003161205.1 Actinomycetota bacterium
TTCTCCGCATATTCTTTATGGAGAATTATCGGCGGCAGCGGCGGCCGGCCGCCACCGCAGCGGCAGAGGGAGGGACGATGAGCACATCGCCGGGCGACGCGGGCTTTGACGCTCCCGCGCTGCGGCCCCAGGACTGGCATCCGCACCGCCGGGCCGGCGCCGGCCGCCCCGCGCCCCGGCTGTCCCGGGCCGAGAGTGCCGCCGCCCAGCTCATCGGCATCGCCGACGCCGCCACGCCGGGTGACCGCCTCGGCTCCAAGGAGGAGCTGCGCGCCAGCTGCCAGGTCTCGGTGGGCACGTTCAACGAGGCGGTCCGTATCGCGCAGTCCCGGGGGATCATCTCGGTGCGTCCTGGACCAGGCGGCGGAGTGTTCGCCGCCGCCCAGTCGCCGATGGTGCGGCTGGGCAACTCCGTGCTAGCGCTGGACGCCGACGAGACCCCGGTGGCCGAGGCCGTGCGGATCCGCGACGCGCTCGACCCGCTGCTGATCGAGGACGCGCTCTGGCACGCTTCTCCCGCCGACATCGCCGAGCTGCGCGAGATCCTGGCCGACATGGAGTCTGCCGTGCGGCGGTACGACCCCATCGGCTTCGTGCACGCCAACTGGTCGCTGCACGCCCGCATCGCCGCGATCAGCCCGCACGCCGTGCTGCGCTCGCTGTACATCAACCTGCTCGACCAGATCGAATCGCACACCCTGGCCGTGCTGCCCGCCAGCGAGCAGCCGCTGCCCGACTACGTCGCCGCCCGGCACGCCCTGCACGCGGCCCTCATCGACGCCCTCGAGCAACGCGACCGCGACCGGGCGCTGACCCTGACCGCCGAGCACAACACCAGCAACCCCCTGCCCGGCGCCCTGGTCCGCGACAATTCAGGCGCGGCGGCGGCGTCCTAGCTGTCAGTCGCCGGCCGCGAGCAAGGCCGCGACGGCAGCTTCGGCCCCCGCGGCGGCCGGCAAGACGGCCGGGACGACCGGGATCGTGCGCAGCTCGCCGTCGGCTTCGTAGCGGCTGATCAGCCGCGGATCGATGTAGGACGCGCGCGCCACCGTCGGGGTGTCGCCGAGCCAGCCCGCCACCCCGCGGACGCTGGCGGCGATCACGTTCCGGCGGTCCCGGGCGGTGCGCGACGGCGGCGCGTTGGCCAGCAGCAGGGCCATCAGCACGGTGGCGTTCCAGGTCCGGAACTCCTTGGCCGTGAAGTGACCGCCGGACCGGGTGGCGATGTAGGTGCTCACGTCCTGCGAGTGGAGCGCATGCCAGCGGCCGTCATGCTCCCAGCAGAACAAGGCGTCCAGGCCGTTCCCGCTGCGAGCCAGCGCCCGGATGGTCGGCCGGACCGCTTCGTCGGTGACGGTGATGGCCCGCCGCTTGCCCTCCTTGGCGATGTAGTCGAACGTCAGCCCGTCGCGGGTCACCTGCACGTGCCGCTTCTCCAGCGTGGTGGCCCCGTAATGGTGGTCGAGCTCCGCGTACCTCTCCCCGCCGATGCGGAACAAGCCCAGGTCGATCAGCCGGACCGCACCGGCGACGACCCGGTCCCGGTCAAGGCGGCGGCGTCGCAGGTCACGGACGGTGGCCTCGCGCAGCGCGGGCAGCGCTCCGGCGAACCGCAGCATGTGCGCGAACTTCTGCGCGTCACGCTGCTGCCGCCACAGCGGGTGGTACCGGTACTGGGTGCGGCCCCGGCGGTCCACGCCGGTGGCCTGGATGTGACCGAGCGGGTCGGCGCAGATCCAGACCTGCGTCCAGCCCGGCGGGATGGCGAGCGCGCCGATGCGCCGGAGCGTCTGCG
>PMOU01000615.1 GCA_003161205.1 Actinomycetota bacterium
ACGGTGGCGGCCCCGGCGGCGAGGCGCCGGGCCATGTCGTTGGCGCGGTCCGCGTTGGCGCGCCAGAGATCGTCGTGGAGCAGCGCGCCGAACTGCGCGGCCACGAAGCGCATCTTGGACGTGAGCTGGGTCTGCTGCTTGCGCAGGTACGGCACGTCGGCGGCCAGGCCGGAGCGCATCACGATGAGGGCCTCCGCGCCGATCGCGCCATTCTTCGTGCCGCCGAAGCTGAGCACGTCCGCGCATGCCGCTAGTTCGGCCAGCGGGCAGTCAAGGTAGGCGGCCGCATTAGCCAGCCGCGCACCGTCGAGGAAGACGCGCAGGTCGCTGGCTCGACAGAAGTCGGCGATCCTGCGCAGCTCGGTGAGCGAATAGCAGGTGCCGAACTCCGTGGACTGGGTAATGGCCACCACTCCGGGCTGGGCGAGGTGGTCGTCGCCGCGTCCGGCCAGCCGTGCGGCGATCAGCTCCGGGGTGAGCTTGCCGCCCGGAGCCGGGACGGTGAGGAGCTTGGTGCCGAGGAGCCGTTCGGGTGCGCCGCACTCGTCCGTATTGATGTGCGCGGACTCGGCGCAGATCACGGCCTCATGCCTGCGCAGCAGCACGCTGAGGCCCAGCACGTTGGCGCCGCTGCCGTTGAGCACCAGGAAGGCATCATCAGCGCGGAATGCCTCGCGCAGGGCGGCGGTCACCCGCTCGGTCCGCTCATCCGCGCCGTAAGCGACGGCGTCACCGGAGTTGGCATCCATGATCGCGCGGAGCACCGCCGGGTGCGCACCGGCGTGGTTATCACTGCCGAAGCTCTTGCGTCCTGTCATGGACACGAGCCTAGGGGACCGAGTTATTCGTCAGGCAACCGCTCGGGGGCACCGCGGTCAAGCAACAGGCTAGGCGCCGCGAGCGGCCGCCAGCTCGAGCAGGCTGAGGCAGGTGCTGCCGAACGTGTGCCCCGAGGCCTCCAGCGCCAGGGGCAGCGTGCTGGTCTCCGTCATGCCCGGCGAGACATTGACCTCGAGGAAATAGGCCGTGCCGGCGTCGTCGACGATGAGGTCGGTCCGGGACAGGTCACGCAGGCCCAGCGTCGTATGCGCGGTGATCGCGACCCTCGCCACCTCGCTCGCGACCTCGCTGGGCAGCCGGGCCGGGACGTAGAACTCCGTCTTGCCCGCGGTGTACCTGGCCGAGTAGTCATAACCGCCCTCGCCGGGGACGATCTCGACCGCGGGCAGGGCCTGCGGTCCGCTGCCGAGGTCAATCACCCCGACCGCGACCTCAGTGCCGGAGATGAACCGTTCGATGAGCGCGGTGTCTCCGTAGGCGAAGCAGCTCAGCACCGCGGCGGGCAGTTCGCCCGCGGTGTGGACCGGACCGGCGCCGAGGGCGGATCCGCCGCGGGTGGGCTTGACGTAGAGCGGCAAGCCCAGCTTGGCGACGATGAGGTCGATGACCGCGCCGGCCCCGAGGTCGTGGAACGTCTCTCGCGGCAACGTCACCGACGGCGGCGTCGTCAGCCCGGCCGCCGTGACCAGGGCCTTAGCCGTCGGCTTGTCGAAGGCCATCTGACAGGCGCTGGCCACCGAGCCGACATAGGGTACGCCGAGCAGGCCGAGCACCTCCCTGATGGCGCCATCTTCGCCGCAGACGCCGTGAATGGCGGGGAAGACAGCGCTGGGCGGGTCAGCCCGCAGGCGAGCCAGCAGGCCCGAGTCAGCGTCCGCGACCTCCGCGTCGATGCCCTCCTTGGCCAGGGCATCACGAACCCGTTGTCCGGAGTGCAACGAGACTTCCCGCTCGGCTGACAGGCCACCGGCGAGGATGAGGACACGTTCGAGATCGCGCATGATTTCTAGATCTATCCCCAGCTAGGGCTGATTATCTGGTCGGGCTGACTATCTTGGGGCCGTCGCCGGACTCGACGGGGCCGAAGGGGCCGAAGGGGCGAAGTCGTCACGCAGCTGGATCTCGCTCTCGATGACCGAGGCAAGGCGGCGGACTCCTTCGGCGATACGGGCCGGGTCGGGGAACGAGTAGCAGAGCCGGGCGAACTGACCACCCGAGCCGTCGGCGTAAAAGCCTGTTCCCGGCACGTAGGCGACCCGCGAGGAGATCGCCCGCGGCAGCATGGCCTTGGAGTTGATCCCGTCGGGGAGCCCGAGCCACACGTAGAAACCCCCGGCCGGGCGGGTCCAGTGGCAGCCGGGAGGCATCATCGCGGACAGTGTGCTCAAGGTGACGTCCCGGCGTTCGCGGTACAGTTCGCGGAAGTCCTTGATCTGCTCCTGCCACGGCTGGGTGTTCAGGTACTCGCGCACGGTCAGCTGCGAGAAGCTCGAATGGCACAGCACGGCCGACTCCGCCGCCAGGATCAGCTTGTCCCTGATAGCGGGCGGCGCCACCGCCCAGCCCACCCGCACTCCCGCGGCGAACGTCTTGGAGAACGTGCCGAGGTAGACAACCCCGTCCGCGTCGTCCGCCCGCAGTGCCCGCATCGGGTCACCGTCGAAGCCGAGCAGGCCGTACGGATTGTCCTCGACGACGAGAAGTCCCGCGCGGCGGCAGATGTCCAGGATGCGGTGCCGCCGTCCGGCGGCGAGCGTCACCCCGGCCGGGTTCTGGAAGTTCGGCACGGTGTAGAGGAACTTGGCGCGCTTTCCCGCCGCAGCGGTGCGCTTGATGGCTTCCTCGAGGGCCTCCGGGATCAGGCCGTCGTCGTCCATCGCCACGTGCACCACGTTGGCCTGGTAGGCGGCGAAGGCGCCCAGAGCGCCCACGTAGGAGGGCGCCTCGGCCAGCACCACGTCACCCGGATCGATAAAAATCCTGGTCAGCAGGTCAAGAGCCTGCTGGGAGCCGACGGTTACCACGACCTCGTCGGGGTGGGCCCTGATTTCTTCCAGCGCCATGACGTCGCAGATTCTCTCGCGCAGTCCCGCGTCTCCCTGTGCGGTGCAGTACTGCAGCGCGGTCGTGCCGTGGTTGGCGATCAGCTGGCCGATCATCTCGCCGACGACGTCAAGGGGAAGCGCGGCCACGTACGGCGAGCCGCCGGCCAGCGAGACGATCTCGGGCCGGGCGGCAACAGCGAACAGGGCCCGGATTTCCGAAGCCACCATGTCCTTCGCACGCTCGGCGTACTGGCCGACATAGCGGTCAATTCGCTGCGGTTGCGATATCGGTTGTTCGCCAGTCACTCTCGCTCCTTTTGCGGTTTAGCCTCGGGGGGACGACCCCCCAGACCCCCCCGTTNNGGGGAAACCTTTCCCCCAGGCCCCTCGGCCCCCCTTCGGGGAGGGCTTCCCCTGGCCTAGGGAGCCTTTCCCGACCTTTCGGCCGGGGGGAACCTTCCCCTGGGCTCGGAGGGAGAAACTCGCCCGTGGGCGGGGGAGAGCCGAGTATTATTCCAGAATACGGGGAATCTCCCGGGGACGCTTGTGGATTTCGGCCGGGGAAACAGGATGTCACGCCGTATCGCCAATATTACGCTAGACAATCTCGGCGACTTGCCGCCGAAGTGCCGGAAATGCGTTTTCTGGGAGCTCGGCCCGGTCAGCGGGGCGCGCGCCGCGGAAAGCGGCGACTCGGAACTCGAAAAAGAGTCATGGGTTTCCTCCGTGCTGCTCGAGTGGGGAAGCTGCGGAAAGATCGCCTATGTCGATGGCGTCCCGGCCGGTTACATGCTCTTCGCCCCGCCGCAGTACGTTCCTCGCTCGATCGCCTTCCCCACCAGTCCGGTCAGCGCCGACGCCGTGCTGCTCATGACCGCCCACCTGCTCAGCGAGTTCGCCGGCGGGGGCATCGGCCGGATGCTGGTGCAGGCGATGGCCAAAGATCTCACCCGGCGCGGGGTACGCGCGATCGAGGCCTTCGGTGACCGGCGATGGGAGTCGCCCGCCTGCATGCTGCCGGTGGATTACCTGCTGGCGGTGGGGTTCAAGACCATCCGCCCGCACCACCATTACCCGCGCCTGCGGATGGAGCTCAGGACCGTCCTGACGTGGCGCGAAGATGTCGAGGTGGCACTTGAACGCCTGCTCGGCTCGATGACCCCGTCGGCTCCTCAAGGCGCCTTGCGCCCCGTATAACCCGCGGGGCGCCCCGGCGCCCGGTATAACCGCGCCCACCGTGCCTCAGATATAGTCCGCCAGCTCCTTGAGCAGGGCCGACTTCGGCTTGGCCCCGACGATCTGCTTGACGACCTGGCCGCCGGAGAACACGCTCATGGTCGGAATGGCCATGATCCCGTAACGCTGCGAAACGGCGGGGTTTTCGTCAATGTTGAGCTTCACCACGTCGATCTTGTCGGCGTACTCGGCGGCGATCTCTTCGAGGACCGGGGCGACCATGCGGCACGGGCCGCACCATTCAGCCCAGTAATCCACGATGACCGGCTTGTCGCTCTTCAGGACCTCAACCTCGAAGGTCTCGTCCGTCACGACCTTGGTCGCGCCCACTACGATCACATCCCTTGCCTTGCGATGGATAATTCCTGCCGCGCTTTTGCGTCAGTGTTCCTTGCTGGCCAGCCAGCGCTCGGCGTCGAGCGCCGCCGCGCAGCCTGTCCCCGCCGCGGTGACGGCTTGCCGGTACGTGTGGTCAACTACATCGCCGGCCGCGAAAACGCCCTCGATTCCGGTGCGCGTGGACGGCTCGTCCACCAGCAGGTAACCGTCGGGATCAGTAGCGAGCTGCTCAGTGAACAGGTCCGAACGCGGGTCATGACCGATGGCCACGAACACCCCGGTCACCGGCAGTACCTCTTCCGTGCCGTCCTTGGTGCTCCTGAGCCGCAGGCCGTCGACCTTCTCCTCGCCTAGGACCTCCGCGACCTCGCTGTCCCACCGGAACGTGATCTTCGGGTTCGCGAACGCGCGGTCCTGCATGATCTTCGAGGCGCGGAGCGTGTCGCGGCGGTGGACCACCGTCACCGACTTGCCGAACCTGGTCAGGAACATGGCCTCTTCCAGGGCGGAGTCACCGCCGCCGATGACCGCGATGTCGTGCCCGCGGAAGAAGAACCCGTCACAGGTCGCGCACCAGGACACGCCGTGGCCGCCGAGCTTCTTCTCGCCGGGCACCCCGAGCTCCTTGTACCTGGAGCCGGTGGCGATGATCACGGCCTTGGCGAGATAGGTCTCGCTGTCGGTCTTGACCACCTTCGGGTTCGCGGTCAGGTCGACCGCGACCACGTCGTCCGGCACCAGTTCGGCGCCGAACCGCTCGGCCTGCTTGCGCATGGCGTCCATCAGTTCCGGACCCATGATGGCATCGGGAAACCCGGGGAAATTCTCCACGTCGGTGGTCTGCATGAGCGCGCC
>PMOU01000490.1 GCA_003161205.1 Actinomycetota bacterium
TGCTCGGGCTCGGGCTTGCCCTCGACGGGCCCGGCCCGGCCGCCCGGATGGGCTACCAGCTGAGCGTGCTGGTGCTGCTGGCGGCCTTCGCGGTGACCAACTCCGTCCTGCGCAGCGCGGCGCAGCGGCGGCTCAGCCAGGCCCGCGCGGTGGCCCGGGTCGCGCAAAGCGCGCTGCTGCGCGAGATCCCCAGGTCCGTGGCGGCCGCCCGGCTGGCGTCCCGCTACCTGTCGGCCTCGGCCGAGGCGCAGGTGGGCGGAGATGTCATCGAAGTGGTCGCCGGCCGGGATAACCCGCGCTGGCTGGTCGCCGACACGCGGGGCAACGGGCTGCCCGCGGTCCGGCTGGCCAGCGTGGCCGCGACGAGTTTCCGGGACGCCTGCGCCGAGCCGGGCCTGTCGCTGCTCGAGGTCGCCCGGGTGACCGACTTGTCCGTGGCACGGGCGGCGGGCGATGAGGACTTCGTGACCGCGGTCTTCGCCGAGCTTGACCCGAGAGGCTGGCTCCAGCTCGTGATCTGCGGGCATCCTTCGCCGCTGCGGCTGAGCACTGAGGGTGAGATGCGGCCGCTGAATCCGGTGGCGTTCGCGGCGCCGCTGGGCCTGCACCCGGACCTGCGCGTGTCGACGTTCTCGGTGCGCACCGGCGACCGGCTGGTCTTCTTCACCGACGGGCTGCTCGAGGCGCGTGACCGGGCGGGCCAGTTCTTCCGGCTCGATCAGCAGGTCGAGGCGCTCCAGCGGCCGGACCTGCAGCTGGCCGCCGACGAACTGCTTGACCGGCTGCACCTGCATACCCGCCACCGGCTCGACGATGATGTCGCCATCTTGCTGGCCGAGCTCACCCTCACCGATCCCGGGCCCGGGCTCTAGCTCGCCGCGCCGGGCGGCCGGCCCGAAGTCGCGGTCGCGTGAGTCCCGATGCCGTTTCATCCGGGTGCTCCCGGGCATGGGCATGGTTTGGGCTCGCCAAGCCGATACAAGCGATCCTCAGGAGGCAGCTGATGAACAATCCCGATGTGCCACGGCGCATAGAAGTCAAGGACGGCGACCAGACGGTCGCGGCGGCCGAGGTGACCACGGCCGAAGGAGCCGAAGGCACCGCGCGGACCTCGCTGCACGCCCCGTCCGGGCACACCGCCCCGGGCACCCGGGCGAGCCTGGTCGATGCGGTCATGGACCAGCCCGAGGTCCGGGGGAGCACCCGCCTGGAGGCCACGGTCCCGCTCGGCGACGGCGAAGCTCTCGATCGCCTGCGGCAGCGGACCGATGACGCGGTGACCCGCCCGGCCGGCTCGACCGCGCTGCTGGACGCGAACCTGCCGTCGGAGCCCCCGCCGGAAACCAGCCGGGAGCCGGAAACCGGCCGGGAGCCGGAAGCCGGCCGGGAGCCGGACAACGACGCGTCCGGCGCGTAGCCGGGCACGCCGGCTGGCGCCATGGTCATCAGGATCGGCACGTCCGGCTGGAGCTATGACCACTGGGAGCCGGAGTTGTACCCGCCCGGGCTTGCGGCCCGGGACCGGCTGGCCCGCTACGCGGCCGCCTTCGGCACCGCCGAACTCAACGCCAGCTTCTACCGCTGGCCCCGCCCGGCGGCGTTCAGTTCCTGGCAGCGCCGGCTGCCGGACGGCTTCTGCCTGTCGGTCAAGGCGCCGCGGGGCCTCACCCACGGCCGGAAGCTGTACGGGCCGGAGACCTGGGTGCAGCGCATCGAGCTGGGCTGGCACGAGCTCGGCGACAAGAGAGGGGTGCTGCTGGTCCAGCTCGCGCCCGCGCACGAGCGCGACGACGCGCGGCTGGCGTATTTCCTGGCCTCGCTCCCGGGCTGGATCCGGGTCGCGGTGGAGTTCCGGCACCCCAGCTGGCACTGCGAGGAGGTCTTCGCGCTGCTGGCCTCCCGCGGCGCCGCCTACTGCGTGATGAGCGGCGCGGACCTGCCGTGCGTCCTGCGGGTCACCACCGGTTTTGCCTACCTGCGGATGCACGGCCCGGATCACCATCATCTGTACGGGGGCTCGTACAGCGACGCCGACCTGATGTGGTGGGCGGACCGGATCCGGGAATGGCACGCGGCGGGCCAGGACGTATACGTCTACTTCAACAACGACGGCAACGCGAACGCCGTCCGGAACGCGCGGACCCTGAAGCTCCTGCTGGGATGCTGACGCACCGGGAAGCCAGGGGTCACGCGCTCAGCGCGCCGGCCGGTTCCGCGCAGCGCAGGGCGAGTCCTTCCAGCGAGAGGCCGAGGGCGCCGGCCAGGGCGGCGACGGTGAAGAACGCGGGCGTGGCGATGCGGCCGGTCTCGATCTTGCGCAGCGTTTCCGCGGGAACGCCGGACGCGATGGCGATCTCGGCCATGCTGCGCGGCCCGCGGGCCTCGCGCAAGATCATGCCGAGCCGTTCCCCGCGGGCGTGCTCGAGATGACTCAGGGGCGGTCGGACCATACCGTGATATTAATACCGGTATAGTTATCCCGCAAAGAGAGGGGCTCCGCAAAGACCTGCACAGAGAGGGCCCGCACAGAGAGGTGCTGTTCCGTGGTCGAGATCAAGACAGCCGGAGAGGTCCAGGCGATGCGGGCCGCCGGGCAGGTGGTCGGGCAGATCCTGGCGGCCACCCGCGCCGAGGCGAAGGCCGGCGTCCGGCTGAGCGAACTGGACGAGCTCGCCCGCGGTGTGCTGGCCGGCGCGGGAGCCACCTCGCCGTTCCTGGGCTACCAGCCGGGATTCGCCCCGATCCCGTTCCCGGCGGTCATCTGCACCTCGGTCAACGACGCCGCGCTGCACGGCATCCCCACCCGCTACCAGCTGGCCGAAGGTGACCTGCTCAGCGTGGACTGCGGCGCCGTGCTGGACGGGTGGGCGGGCGACGCCGCGATCTCGTTCACGATCGGACCGCCGGGACCGGCTGATGCGCGCCTGATCGCCGCCACCGGCGAAGCCCTGCGCGCCGGCATTGCCGCCGCGGTCCCCGGCGGCCGGGTCGGCGACATCTCCGCGGCCATCGGCGCGACCGGGCGCGCGGCCGGCTACGGCATCTGCACCGATTTCGGCGGTCACGGTGTCGGCCGGTCGATGCACGAGGATCCCCACATCCCGAACGAGGGCCGCCGGGGCCGCGGCCACCGGCTGGTGCCGGGGCTGGTCCTGGCGATCGAGCCGTGGTTCCTGGCCGGCGGCCGGGACAGCTATGAGATCGACGACGACGGCTGGACGATCCGCAGCGGCGACGGCAGCCGCGCGGCTCACATCGAGCACACCGTCGCGATCACCCCGGACGGCCCGCAGATTCTGACCGTACCCTGACACCGCTGTCCGTTCCGTCCCTATTTTTTGCCGAACGGTCGTGCTGCTTCCGACCGGGAACGGTGCCGAGCCGGTGACCGGTTCGCTCCGGACAGTCGTGCTTGCCGCCGGGCCCGGCGGATTGCTCTCGTACCATGGCCGGATGGGCCGGGGACCGTGGTGGCGGGTAGCGTGGCGGCGGGGCTGGTCCCGTCAGCCGGATGCGCCACGGCAGGCAGCCGGCTGGCCGGCGGCCTTGCTGCCCGGGCCGTTCCGCCTGCCGGCCGCCGCGCTGCTTGCGGCCTGCGTGTCGGTGGCGGTGCTGCTCGGCGTCGGCTTCGCCGGCCACCGCCAGCCCAGCTGGCTGGATGCGGCGGTGGACCCGCACGTCAAGTCCGCCCTCCGGCCGTTCCCGGCGCTGCTCAGCTTCCTGGCCGGCACCGGCGACCTGATACCGGTGAACCTGCTGGCGCTCGCGCTGGTCCTGGCCTGCGTGGCGACCCGCCGGTGGTCCGGCGCCGCGCTGGCCGCCGTGGGGGAGCCGACCGCGAGCACCCTGACCGAATACGGGCTCAAGCCGCTGGTCCACCGGACCATAGACGGGGCCCTGAGCCTGCCCAGCGGGCACGCCACCGGCATGTTCGCGCTCGCCGCCACCTGCGCCGTGCTGCTCCTGGATCCGCCTGGGCGCCGGGTGGACGCGGCCGTCCGCCTGCTGCTGGTCTGCCTCGCGCTGCTGCTGGCGACGGCGGTCGCCATCGCGATGGTGGCCCGGGGCGCGCATTACTTCACCGACACCGTGGCCGGGGCCGCGGTCGGTACCGGGATGGTCCTGGCCTGGGCGCTGGTCCTGGATCGCCTGGTGGCCTGGCGCGCTTACCGGGTGAGCTCGATGCCGGTCAGCCCGGCGCAGTAGCTGAGCAGCTCGTCCTGCACCTTGACCTCCCGGGCGGCGGGGTTCGGTTCGGTTGGCCGCTGGTGCTTCCACAGGCGGCCGCTGGCCATGGCCCTGGGATCGGTGCTGACGGCCAGCCAGGCCTGGGTGACCGGCCCCAGGGACAGGTCATCTGGTGCGCCGGGACCGCCCATCTTGGTCGCGACCCAACCCGGCTCGACCGCGTTCGACCGCACCTCGGTCCAGAGCCGCGCGACGGCGAAGGCGAGCACCACGTCGAACAGCTTGCTGTCGGAGTAGGCCTGGGCACCGTTCCAGCGCCGGTGGTTCCACTGCGGGTCGTCCAGGTCGGGGCGACCACCGCGGTGCATGCCCGAGCTCAGGTAGACCAGCCGGTCCGGCCGCTGGATCAGGCCGGTCAGCAGGTAGGGCGCGAGTACGTTGACGGCGAAGACCTGGGCCAGGCCGTCGGCGGTCTCGACCCGCCGGACCTCGCGGTAGCCGACCCCGGCGTTGTGGATGACGGCATCGAAGCGGCCGGCTGCGTTGGCCCGCTCGGCGACCTGGCGCATCCCGGCGATGCTGGACAGGTCCCCGGTGATGACC
>PMOU01000555.1 GCA_003161205.1 Actinomycetota bacterium
TCGTGCTCGTGATGGTCGCGCGAAGCAAGGAAGCTCGATAAGCGCTGTGCGCATCGCACCGACGCCGCACACGGTTCCGTCAGGTGGCGTTTCCGCAGATCAGAGACACTATGTGGTCAGGGACAGGATCGAACTGTCGACCTTCCGCTTTTCAGTCGGACGCTCATACCGACTTAGCTACCTGACCTGGTTGGGACCCCAGTGAAGCCTCACCGGGGATCCCTGCGGTCCCGACGGGATTTGAACCCGCGACCTCCACCTTGACAGGGTGGCGAGCACTCCAAGCTGCTCTACAGGACCTCATGCACTAACCGTAGCCGACGCGTGCCCCCAACGGGATTCGAACCCGTGCCGCCGCCTTGAAAGGGCGGTGTCCTAGGCCGCTAGACGATGGGGGCCAGGCGGCCTCGGCCGTCATAACCGTATCAGTCCGCCGTCGGGGACTGCCCCAGCATAGGGGACAGAGGCCGGAACCGCCAAAGCGTTGGCTGCATCGGCCAACTCCAGTGACGCAACACGAGGCCCTTGCCAAGATCGCTGAGGTGAGACACGGTAAGCGAGATGAAAATCTCGGTTTCGCCGCAGGCGCCGTTGTGGCGGGACGACGCGACCTTCGCTGCGGTCAGTGTCAGCTCACAAGTGGGCGGCCAGGGGCGGGCTGAACTACGGGCGCGCCGGTTAATACCCTGAACTAGAACGACACGAGAGGAACCGGCCATGTCCACAGGCGTCCCGCACACGGACCTGCTGCAGATCGATGACCAGCTGACGGATGAGGAACGGCTCATCCGCGACACGGTGCGGGCGTTCACCGCGGACCGGGTGCTGCCGCACATTGCCGACTGGTTCGAAGCGGGCATGCTGCCACGGGAGATCATGCCGGAGCTCGGCAAGCTCGGGGTCCTCGGCATGCACTTGACCGGTTACGGCTGCGCCGGCACCGGCGCGGTCGCCTACGGCGTCGCATGCCGCGAGCTCGAGGCGTGCGACTCCGGCCTGCGCAGCGCGACGTCAGTCCAGGGATCGCTGGCCATGTACCCGATCTGGCGATACGGGTCGGAGGAGCAGAAGGCCGAGTGGCTGCCCCGGATGGCAGCCGGGGAGGCGGTTGGCTGCTTCGGCCTCACCGAGCCCGATCATGGTTCTGATCCGGGCGGTATGCGGACGTTCGCCAGGCAGGACGGATCCGGCTGGGTGCTTTCGGGCACCAAGATGTGGATCACCAACGGCAGCATCGCCGATATCGCCGTGGTGTGGGCCGGTACCTCAGAGGGCATCCGCGGATTCCTCGTTCCCCGCGGGACGCCCGGCTTTACTGCGCGCGACATCCACAAAAAGCTGTCACTGCGCGCGTCCATCACCTCGGAGCTGCACCTCGACGAGGTCCGCCTGCCGGAAGATGCCGTACTGCCTGGCGTCTCCGGGCTTAAAGGTCCGCTGTCGTGCCTGACCGAAGCCCGGTTCGGCATCGCCTGGGGAGTGACGGGCGCGGCCCGGGCCTGCCTGGAAAGCGCGATTGACTACGCGTGTACCCGTGAGCAGTTCGGCAAGCCGATCGGGTCCTTCCAGCTGACCCAGGCCAAGCTCAGCTGGATGGCCGCCGACCTGTACCGGTCTCAGTTGCTCGCGCTGCACCTGGGCAGGCTCAAGGAGGCGGGTTCGCTCAATCCGGTGCAGGTCAGCATCGCCAAGATGACGAACGTCAGGTCGGCGATCGACATCGCCAGGCAGGCCCGGACGATCCTCGGGGCCAACGGTGTCACGCTGGAATACCCCCCGATCAGGCACGCGAACAACCTTGAGGCCGTGCTTACGTACGAGGGCACCGAGGAGATCCACACGCTGGCCATAGGCCAGGCGCTGACCGGCCTGTCCGCGTACCGCTAACCCTCAGCAGGCGATCGGGCCGGCAAGTTCGGTACGCTTCCTTTCTACGCACCGGTTCGTCCGGTGCGGCGGGGCGTTAGCTCAATGGCAGAGCAGTGGGCTTTTAACCCATTGGTTCAGGGTTCGAGTCCCTGACGCCCTACCAGCGAAAAGATAGTTAATGATCTTGGTCTCGTGGACCGGTTCGTGGACCGGATTTCACTGGTCCGATGTAACGTTACGTCATGGCCCGTAGACCAGTCGGACACATAGAGCGACTCCCCAGCGGATCTTGGCGGGTCAAGGTCTACGCCGGGACCGACCCGCTAACGGGCCGCGAAATCCGGCTGCGGCGGACCTGCCAGACCGAACGGGCGGCGCAGATCGAGCTCGGCAGGCTGCTCGAGCAGGCCGCGGCCGGACGCCAGCCCGAGACCAACGCCACCGTGGCCGAGCTCATGGACCGGTACGTCGAGGTCGCCGACTGGGACCTGTCGACCCGGAAGGCCAACGAGTTCTACATCCGGCGGGTGATCAAGCCCGCTCTCGGGCACCTGCAGGTCCGTAACATACGCGGGCCCCTGCTCGACTTGCTCTACGCACAGCTGCAGCGCTGCGGGGATCCCGGATGCAGCGGCAAGCCCTTCACCGAACACCGCAACGTGCCAGTCCTCATCGTCGATCCCGTAAGCCGTCAGCCCGCCTGGCAGCAGGTGGCGGACACGATCGGGAATGCGATCCGCTCCGGGCTGCTCTCGGCCGGTGAGACGCTCCCCTCGGTACGCGAGATGAGCGACTTGCAGAAAGTGCCGGTGGCTACCCTGCAGCACGCCCTGGTGGTCCTCGCCGAGGAAGGACTGATCGTCGTCCGCCAGGGCCGCACCGCGGTCGTGGCGGGCGGTGGTGCCCCGGAGCGGCGGCCCGGCCGGGCTCCGCGCGGCCACGACCATGACTGCACGCGCGCGGGCTGCAAGCCGCATGCCTGCAGACCGCTGACGGCGAAGACGATCCGGAACATCCACAGCATCTTGTCCGGTGCTTTCTCCACGGCGGAACGCTGGGAATGGATCGCCTGGAACGCCGCGCAGTCGGCCAAGCCCCCGGCCGTCACGCGACGGCCGGTCCTCGCCACCCCGCCTGGGGACGTCGCCAATCCCCCGCACCAGAACGATCAGGACTGGATAAAGGCCAGCAAGTCGGGGTTGAGGACGTCGGCGTGCGTGGTGAGCATCCCGTGCGGGTAGCCCGGGTACGTCTTCAGCGTGCCGTTTTTCACCAGCTTGACGGTCCGGGGACCCGACGTGTCGTGCGGGACGACCTGGTCGGCGCCACCGTTCATGGCCAGGACCGGCACGCTGATCTTCTTCAGGTCCTCTGACCAGTCCTGACTAATGAACTCGGAGACACAGTCCCAGTGCGCCTTCGCGCCGCCCGTCACGCCCTGGCGCCACCAGTTCTCGATGACCGGCTCCGACGGCTCCACGCCCGGCTGGTCGAAGTTGTAGAACGGGCCGGAGGCTACGGCCCGGAAGAACTCCGAGCGGTTCGCCGCCATCCCGGCCTGCAGGCCCTCGAAGACGGCCTTCGGCGCGCCGGCCGGGTTGGCGTCGGTCTGCAGGACCGACGGGGTCACNNGCCACGCGGGACTCGCCGTGGCGGCCGACGTAGCGCGCCACCTCGCCGCCGCCCGCGGAGTGCCCGATGTGGACCGCGTCGTGCAGGTCAAGGTGCTGGACCAGGTCGGCCAGGTCGTCGGCGTAGTGGTCAAAGTCGTTGCCCTCGCTGGGCTGCGCGGAGCGGCCGTGCCCGCGCCGGTCATGGGCGATCACCCGATAGCCCTGATGCAGGAAGAAAAGCATCTGGGCGTCCCAGTCGAACCGCTCGGCCCTACAGGTCGGCAGCGAGCAGGCTCAGGTCCGGGGCGGGTCGGAGCGGGCCATCTTCATCTCCAGATAGCCACCAAAGAACTGCAACGGCGCATCGGCCAGGAACCATGTTGCCAGCCGGTAGAGTTTGCGCCGATCCTGGCTAGTTTCCGCTTGACGACCAAGAGAGAGCAGAACGAGGCCGATACCGAGAGTGAAGCCGCCGGCCGCAAAGCGCACGCTCGCAACGGCACGGAGGTGGCGGTACTCCCATGGCAACATCGTGCGTCTCATGAGGGACTGCAAGGGAGTGGTGTTGTCAGCTGGTGCGCGCATCGGGATGCCTCCTGCCGCCTACGGCGCCGACTACCTCGGTCCGATATCAAAGTGGTATCATATTAATAGGCGGGTCGTCAAGTGCGCCACTCGCCGTCAGGCTCGGCCCAGAGGGAGCGAGGACCCGCGCTGCAGTGGCCGGCCGGCCGCACGAAGGCGATGGCGAGGGTGGCGTGACAGTGGCGCGGCTAGGTCAAGTCCGGCGTGGCGAAGCTGTAGCCAGGCAGGCCGGGACCGGGAATACCTCGATCCGCAGCGACATGCCGGTGGATGATCCACACCGGGCCAGTCGGTGCCGCGGCCTGACAGCGGCCAGAAGAAAAAAGCCTGGGCTCGGAGCGGGGCCTGGCCACCCCGAGCCCAGACGGGAAAGGACGAGAATCTCGTACCTCTCACTAACGATCATGCCGTTAGATTCTTAAGGCAGGCTAGGACAGAGCTGTGAACCTGCTCATCAAGTACGGATGTCATCGCCCAAGGCTGGCGGCGAAGAGTAGTTATGCCGTGGCGGGCGGCTGGCGGTAAGTCCTCGGCGCACCGAGGGGCCACCCGGCGCGCTGCTCGGGCGGCTGGCCGGGCAGTTCTCCCGGCGACCAGCCAGTCAGCTCAGCGGCTAGGTCACGGGCGTGATCGGGCGACTGGCGGCCGTTGCCGAACGTTGCTGGCGCGCCAGGGAACGACGAGCTTGTGTACTCGCCGCGGCTTTCCTGTGGCTGCTCGGGCGGCGGCGCCTGACGCGGGCCGGACTGAACCAGCCGCGGCTGGAACGGAACCTGCTGCGGTACCTGCCCGCGCCGCGCGCATTCATCACGATCGAGAAAGTCCGCGAGGAACTCGGCCTCGTCGGCGTCGATCCCGATCACAACCCGAGGCTCACCCCAGGGTTCTTTAAGCGAGTAGCCGACGTAGCTCACTACCGGCTGCCCGGGCGCGACGGCAAGTCCATGCAGCGCGCGCCATTGTTCCCATGCCGTCTCCAGGCGCTTCGCGGCACGCTGAGCGCGTGCGACCAACTCCGGATCACGCATCGTGCAACCCCCTCCCCTGAGAACGGATCGGCCCCGGCACGGTGCCTTCCCGGGATGCGCCGGCGAACAGATCTCGCCGGACAGCACCCTCGGGTTGACACTTGGCCACCGGGGCCGACCCCCCATTCCATTGATCGAGTGCTGCCGCATTCACCCGGCGCGGCGCTCGCTGAGCGCTAGCTGGTGAAGACGGCAGAAAATCACTCGGAGCGCTGCTGCGGAATACCCGCAAGCAGTGCACGAACCTCAGTCTCCCGGTAGCGCCGGTGTCCCCCCAGCGTGCGGATCGAGGTCAGTTTCCCGGCCTTCGCCCATCGGGTGACGGTCTTGGGGTCGACACGAAACATCGTGGCGACCTCCGCGGGCGTCAACAGCGGCTCAGCCTCTGGTGTACGTGCGGACATGTGTTGGCCTCTCCTCCTGGACCAGTCCTGCGATCCTACGATTTCCTGTTTTGCCTGGTGCTCCGTGTGGAGCCTGTCGGGGATGTCCTATATGGCCGACAGAGACCATATTGCCATCACCAGCGGTGACGCGTCGACCACCAGGCGCAAAGTTTCTGTCTGGGATGCCCAGTTGCTCCGCCGATCACTGTCACTGAGGGTGATTCTAGCGATACTTATAGTCGCATCGCGGCAGATTCGGAAATACTGCCCGTCATCACTTCCCCAGGCAGCCCTGGAACTCAGTTCGCCAGCTCGAATTCAGTGAACGCACGCCACCGGCTGTGCGCGCGCTTGTACATCGCCACGGCGAGTTCGCACTCGCCTTTGGCCACCCCGTCGATAGCCGCACTGATCTCGGCCACCGACTGGTCACCGCAGAGCGCGTCGTCGCTGAGCAGGTGCACCAGACCGCCGTAATCCAGCTCCACGAGCGAGTACGGGTGAAACCTCTCGAGCCATCGCCCGACCTGGGCGAGCTCGGCCTCGGCCCGCATCGGCTCCCAGGCGGCATCCCCGTAGCGCGCGGGCATGCCACGCAGCGCGGCCAGGCCCCGGGCCACCCGCCTGCGTGCCCGGGACATCGTGGTGGTGTACACGAGCGCCCGCGTCATCGACGCGGTCGCGGCAACGGACGGGCGGTCGCCGCCGGATCCGAGAGCCAGCCATCGTTCCGCCGGCGAGAACGGCACGAACCAGGCGAGGGGCATGGTCCACACGCTAGCCAGGATGTGCAGTCGAGCCGTCGTCCCGCCATCCTCCAGCCCGGCCAGAGCCGCCGCCGTGTGGTCGTCCTCGCCGGCCGGTGCCGTGCCGGGCAGCAGCGCACCGGTAGCCGCGGGCATCCGGCCGTACACCAGCAGGCAGCGCAGCCTGGTCTGCCACGGGCATATATAGGTAATGCCATCCGCGTGGCGGACGTAGGCATGGTCGCTCTCCTGCTCCGGGACCAGGATCTGCGGCGCCGCGATCGCCCGCCGCAGGGCCTCGGCGTGCTCCGCCATCAGTGACTCGCGCCGCCTCGGCCGGGCCGATGAGGCGGCGTAGGACGCCCACCGGGAACGGTCGGGTTCGTGAAACGCCGAAACAGGCTCGTAGATGCGGAGATACGCGGCGTAAGTCATCACTGTCGTATCGTGACATACCACGACGCGTTAAAGGCGGAGGTGGAGGTAACGACATCATCTCTACTGTCAGTTACCTGCAAGGGACGAAACGCACCGGCTCCTGATCCCGTCCGCCGGCTGACGCAGGCCATGGGGCTACCCGGCTCGCGCGGGCCAAAAGGCTGCGGGCCTGCGCAGCCTAAGGCACCCGGACCCGCGCAAGCAAGCACCGAGGGCCCGTGCAGGCCATACGCTTATTTCTGAGTCCGGCTCGACGAGGAGCCGGGACGTGATGACAGACGAGAAGAGTCGCTACCGTGACTAACGTGTTCGCGATGCCCCACCGGGAGAACGGCTCCGCTGACCGGTCCGACGCGGGGGGTCAGGCCCTCGGTCTCGCCGACCGGGCGGACCACGAACAAGTCGTCTTCTGCCAGGACAACCGCTCCGGGCTCAGGGCGATCATCGGCATCTACTCCACCGCACTTGGCCCCGCCCTCGGCGGGACTCGTTTCTATCCGTACGGCAGCGAGGATGAGGCCCTCGCGGACGTGCTGAGACTGTCCACGGCCATGGCGTACAAGAACGCGCTGGCCGGCCTGGACCACGGTGGCGGGAAGGCCGTGATCATCGGCGATCCCGCCCGGATCAAGACCGAACCCCTGCTGCGCGCCTACGGCCGCTTCATTGCCTCTCTCGGCGGCCGCTACGTCACCGCGTGCGATGTGGGCACGCGCAGCGAGGACATGGACATCATCGCCAGGGAATGCCGCCACGTGACCGGCCGAACGGTCGCCAACGGGGGCGCGGGAGACTCCTCGGTGCTCACCGCGCTCGGCGTCATGCACGGGATGCGGGCGGCCGCCGGGCACGCCTGGGGAGACACCAGCTTGCAGGGGCGGACCGTCGGTGTGGAGGGGGTCGGGAAAGTAGGCCACCGCCTGGTCGACCATCTCGTCGAGGCCGGGGCCGAGGTGGTCATCTGCGACGTCAGTTCTGTCGCCGTCCAGGCCGTCCTCGCCCGTCACCCGCAGGTACGCGCCGTCGCGGATATCGGCGCGCTCGTCAGGGAGCAGCTGGACATCCTGGCCCCGTGCGCGCTGGGCGGCACCCTGACGGAGGACCTGGTGAACGCGCTGACCGCACGTGTCGTGTGCGGTGCCGCCAACAACCAGCTGGCTCACCACGGCATCGAGAAACTGCTGGCCGACCAGGGCATCCTCTACGCGCCTGACTACGTGGTCAACTCCGGCGGCGTCATCCAGGTGGCCGATGAACTCGCGGGATTCAACTTCGACCGCGCCCGGGTGGCCACCGAACAGATTTTCGCGACGACCGCGAAGGTCCTCGCCATCGCGGACGCCGACGGGGTGCCGCCATCGGTGGCCGCGGACCGCCTCGCCGAGCGGCGGATGTCCGATGTGGGCCGCCTGCGCGGAATCTACCTGGGCACGATCGGATCAGCGTAGGCATCAGGGGCGCAAAGCGGGTACGGTTGTACCTGTACGGATGCTGGTGAACGTCGCGCTTCCCGTTGCGGGGTGGCGGCGCTGTCCTACGGCGCGCACGGAAACCAGCGTGGCGGAGATCATGGGGCCTGACTAGGCTCCGGACGTTCAAGGGGGTCGAGCCAATGGGGCGCGGCCGAGCCAAGGCCAAGCAGGTCAAGGTGGCCCGTCAGCTCAAGTACAAGAGCGACGACACAGACCTTGACCGGCTGCGTGCGGAGCTGGGTGTCGGTGCGGACTCCGGTGACGGTCATCACGCCGCCGGGGAAGACGACGACGAGGACGACGANNCGGAGCGACACGTCATTCCGGGGTAAGCAGCGATAACGGCCCGACCGCTAGGCCGTCGAGTACATGCTTGCCGCGGTCGTCTTCAGCGACTGGCACCGGGTACTGCCCGTCGAAGCAGGCGCGGCATAGCCGGCTGGCCGGGATCGTGGTGGCCTCGATCAATCCGGCCAGCGAGACGTAGCCCAGTGAGTCGGCGCCAATCGAGGCGCAGATCTCCTCCGGCGAAAGGTGTCCCGCGATGAGTTCGGCGCGGGTCGCGAAGTCGATGCCGTAAAAGCACGGCCAGCTCACCGGCGGCGAGGCGACCCGCACGTGCACCTCGGCGGCGCCCGCCTCCCGGAGCATCGCGACGAGCGCGCGCTGGGTGTTCCCGCGGACGATGGAATCGTCGACGACGACGATCCTGCGCCCGGCGATGGCATCCCGGAGCGGGTTGAGCTTGAGCTTGATGCCGCGTTCCCTGATGGTCTGGCTGGGCTGGATGAAGGTCCGGCCCACGTAGGAGTTCTTCACCAGCCCCTGGCCGAAGGGGATGCCGCTGGCCTCGGCGAAGCCGATCGCGGCGGGCGTCCCTGATTCGGGGACCGGTATGACCAGGTCGGCGTCGGCGGGATGCTCGGCCGCAAGCTGCCTGCCGACCTCCACCCGGGTGGCGTGCACGCCCCGGCCGGAGATCGTGGTGTCGGGCCGGGCCAGGTAGACGTACTCGAACAGGCAGCCGCTCGGCTGCGGCGTGGCGAAGGTCCTGGACCGGACGCCGCGCCCGTCGATGCTGACCAGCTCGCCCGGCGCGATCTCCCGCACGAAGCTCGCACCGACGATGTCCAGTGCGGCCGTCTCGCTCGCGACGACCCAGCCGCTATCCAGGTGGCCGAGCACGAGCGGCCGGAAACCCTGCGGATCTCGCGCCGCGTAGAGCGTCTGCTCATCCATGAAGACGAGCGAATACGCCCCCTTGGCCAGCGACAGCACTGCTGCCGCCGTAGTCTCGACTCCGCTGCCCGCCGGACCGGGGGCGGCGTTCGCGCTGAGCCCGCTGATCTCGGCGAGGTCGCTGACGAACAGCGCCGTGAGCACATCCGTGTCCGAGGTCGCCACGATCCCGCTGCTGGCTGGGCCGGCCCCGGCCAGCAGGCCGGCCAGCTCGCGGGTATTGATGAGGTTCCCGTTGTGGCCGAGCGCCAGGCTCGTCTTGCCGGTGGAGCGGAAGGTGGGCTGCGCGTTGGCCCAGACCGAGGCGCCGGTGGTGGAGTACCGGCAGTGCCCTACCGCGATGTGCCCGCGGAGTGTCGTTAGGGCGGGCTCGTCGAAGACCTGGGCGACCAGGCCCATTTCCTTGTGCACCACGATGCGGTTGCCGTCGCTGACCGCTATGCCGGCAGATTCCTGCCCTCGGTGCTGCAGTGCGTACAGCCCGTAGTAGGCGAGCTTGGCCACATCCTCGTTCGGCGCCCAGACACCGAATACGCCGCAGGCGTCTCGTGGCGGCCGGTCCTCGGGCAGGAGTTCATCCGTCAGACGACCGTCGGGGGATGTCACTGCTTCAGTTTAG
>PMOU01000029.1 GCA_003161205.1 Actinomycetota bacterium
GCTGCGGCAAGGGCGACTGCCGATATCAGGAGTGCCATTACGGTCATGAGTCTATGCACGATCATATTCCTATCATGTACGCAAATAGGGACCATCCGCGCAGGTATATCATGTGGAGGTAACTCTTTAAGCAGAACGTTCGCGCGCATAGCCAACGCCACTGCGACAATGAGTGCAACGCCGTTGAAATGATCGTTTAGGTAACTGGGCGCGCCCGCGAGCTGGAGATCATCCAAACCGCGGCGAGACTCCGAGACGTCGGGCAGGCCGTGGATAATTCGATTAGATGTACACTAACCGTTCAGGGTTGGTACCGTCAAGGAGGTCGCTCCCTGAACGTGCAGACCACCTGAACAGGTCGATCACATCCAAGAACTCGCCGACCGACCCGGCCACCCGTGCGTCAGCAGGAGCGTGATCGCGCCAGCGTGCCTAGCCCTGATCTTTCATGGGGGCTGATGGCTGCCGCTGGCCGACGTGATGGCCGGTTTCTGGGGATGGATTTTAGGGCCTGGGTATGACAGTGGCGCGGCTGTCGGGCCGGGTCGCCGGGGGTTCCACGGGCCCCGAGGGTTCCTTTCTTGCTCGCTGGAACGGATTCTTCCTGGTCAGGTGGGGTGCGGGATAGCCTGGACGTGCTGCCAGGCGGTGACGATCTCCTGCTCCCAGGGCCAGGTCCCGGCGATTTTCAGGAGCCTGCGCCGACCGCCGCGGACGAGGCGGGCGGCGGCGTGCAGGACGCGGTAGCGCAGGGTCTTCGGCTCGGCCCTGGCGAGGTCGCCGTCCAGGGCCAGGAACTTCAGCCAGGACAGCAGGATGCAGGCGATCATGGCGGCGTCGAGCCAGGCTTTGTTCAGGCCGTAGTCATGGGAGGGGAAATGTCCCAGGCCGGTGTTCTTCCCGGTGCGGATGACGTCCTCGACGCGGGCGTGGACGCGGTGCGCGGCGTCGATGTAGGCGCACTGGCCNNCAGCTGCGCGCCGGGGTGCGGCCGCTCGCGCCGGGCGAAGACCCGCATCGTCTTGGGCCAGCCCTTGAGCTGATCGCCGTCCGGGCCCTCGCGCAGCAGCCCGGTCAGCTCGGTGACGTGTGCTTCCTCGATCCAGCACTCGCGGTGGGGGCACCGCTGGTTCCCGCAGGCATCATCGGCGCGGCGCTCCCGGACCTGGCCTTTCCCGTCGATCGCAGCTTCCCAGGCCGCCTCGGGGACCCTGCCGATCGCGGCCCTCTCCCGTTGGGCGAGTTCCCAGCCGACGGAGTAGGTGACCTGGTAGCCGTGCCGGGAGGCGAGCCGGTCCAGCTCCTTGACCAGGGCGTGGCTGGCGCCGGCCCCGTCGCAGGTGATCATCAGCGTGCGCCGCAGCGCCGGCGGCAGCGCCGTGACCGCCTCGTCCAGCAGGCGCAGATGATCGGCCGCGGTGTTCGACCCGGCCGAGCCGGGACGGAGCATCCAGGCCAGCGGCTCGCCGGTGTTATCGCAGGCCGCGATGATCGGGTGATGGCCGTAGCCTTTGAAATTCGGTTCTGCCAGTTCCTTGTCGCTGTGCGCGGTCACGACGGTCGCGTCGAGCCGGATGCAGGTCACGCCCTCGAGCCTGCGGTCCGCGACCCGGACCGGCGGCAGGCCGCCATGGCGTGCGATGCCGTGCGCCCACGCGTGCCGCCGCGCCTTATTCACGGCCGCGGTGATCTTGCGCCTCCTGCGGTCCCCGCCGGCCGCGGTTTCCTTCAGCGCCCGCCACGCGGTCGGCACCGACGCGACCGGGCCGAGCAGCTCCCGCTGGTCACCCATCACCCGGAAATCGCTGATCACCCGCGCGCCGTCGGCGATCGCGCACGCCAGGTCCGAGAACACCCGGCCCCGGTCGTGGCCGCCCAGCGGCGACGGCAGCGCCGCCGACAAGCTGGCCGTCAGGCCCGTCCGGTCCGACAGCTGGCGCAGCAGGACAAGCCCCGCGTGCGACACGACGCCCGTACCGCCGCCGGTGACTTCAAGACCACGTGACCATCCTGTAGCGTGCATGTAGAAAGTGCTCCTCGAACCCGGAGTGATAAGAGCCTAGACACCCCTTATCGTCCCAGGTCAGGAGCACTTTTACATTCAGGCACGCCGCTCAGCCGCCGAACCCCCGTGAAAAGCCAGGGCTAAGGCCACAGGCAAGACCGGTCCCGACCGTGATCCGTCTTGCTCCGTCGCGCCAGTTGAGCTCAACACGAGTCAGCAAGCGCCCAGGCCGGATCGAAGCGAGCCGCCCGGAGATAGAGAGAGACCAGCGGCGGCTATCAGCAACATTTGGCTTCTGGCTGATTGCATCGCTGATTTCGGCGATCTTGGCCTACAAGGCGGCACACCCGCCGGGCCCGAGCGGCTCGTATGCGTCGAGCCTGGTATACGTCACCGCAACAGGGGATTCGGCGCAGTCGATAACCTGGTGGTTCTTCGGGTCCTGCCTCTCACTCCTAGTCGCCGTCGGCTGCTTCATAGCGAATCTGCGAGAAGAACGTGGCTGATCGAAGATACTGAGCGACCGCCGATCACGCGGCCTGGCTAAGGGCCTGCATACCAGCAGTGCTCGACCCTGTCGGCGGCAGATGTGGAGATTCACCCCAAAGGTGACGATGTATAAATATACAGAACAGGCGACCATCCAATGGCCATGCCGGGCCTGCTGAGAAGCCTGCCAACGCCCCAAATAACCGAGCTCCGACCTGCCGATCTGCGCGGCCGGGAGTCGCGCAACATGATCACGAATACCATCCCGAATAGTTAATCTGCAGCAGTCATTCGGCTGCGCTCTTGAGCCGGGTGTCGGCGCACATGGTCTTGGCTGTGCGCATCGGAACGACATTTCATTACGCAGCAAGCCGTTGACACTGCTGGCGCTTGCAGGATTACAATCGTCAGCCGAGAGTCCGGACTGCGGCTGCGTTAACAGAAATAGGCGAGCAATGAAGAAAAACATGTACAGGCCCGTGCTCACGGGCCTGGCCCTAGCGGCGTTGCTCATTCCCGCCCTCGCAGCCACCAGCTATCCGGCTCATGCCGCCTCGTCGGCGCATGCGGCGATCGGCAGCAATACACCCGTCCCGGCCGCGCCGTCGAACCTGACCGCG
>PMOU01000085.1:0-5377 GCA_003161205.1 Actinomycetota bacterium
CCCTCGCGGACGGCGGACTGGTCGTCTGCGATGAGGACGGTGACCGGCTCGGGGTTGCCCGTCACGCCGGAATCCTGAGGGCTACTTGCCAGTTCCCGGCGGTCGGCCCAGCCTCGAACGTGCCGCCAGCCAGCGCGGCGCGTTCGGTCAGGCCAGTGAGGCCGTAACCGGAACCGGTGGCGGCGAGCGGACCCTGGCCGCCTTCGGGCGGCAGCGGGTTGACGACGCTGACTGTAACCCCGGCCGGCTCGAAGTCGAGGCGGAGCGTGACGGGTTGGCCGGGCGCGTGCTTGCGCGCATTGGTGAGCGCTTCCTGCGCTGTCCGGAACGCGACCAGGGTGGCCTTACCCGGAAGGGGCCGCACCTCGCCGGTCACGCTGTAGTCCACCTCGAGGTCGCCGGCCGCGCGATACTCCGTCACCAGCGACGACAGCTGATCCGGCAGCGGGGCCGAGTCCTCGCGCAGGGCCAGGACCGCCCGCCGGGCCGCCGCCAGTCCCTCCCGGGTCAGCATCCCGGCCCGGTCGATGCACTCGATCGCCTTGGCCAGCTCGGGATTGTCCGCGGGCAGCGTGCCCGCGTTCAGCAGTCCGTCGGCGGCCTGCAGGTTCACCGACACCGCCGCGAGCGAGTGGGCGAGCACATCGTGGATATCGCGGGCGATCCTGGCCCGCTCGGCGAGCGCNNCAGGCCCACGGTCCACAGCGAGACGAGGGCGAACGAGTAACCCAGGAGTACCCCGGATGAGGCTCCGGTGGCCAGCGCGGTGATCAGGAACGCGGCTAGGGTCTCCCCGATGATGCCCAGCGATGTCTCGGGGCTCAGCCGGGTACCCGCGGCGAAGGCGGTGACGCAGCCGACGGCCAGAGCCGGGCTGTTCGGAGACAACCCGGCGAGCACGCCGCCAGCCGCACCCAGCACGATCAGCGCGGCGACGTTCATTCGGTCCCGGCGGCCGGTCAGCATCCAGACAAGCCACGCCGCCCCGCAGACACCGAGCGTGACCGCGATCGCCGTGCCGAGGGCGCTGGCGGTTGCCGGACCCGGGCGGGCCAGGGACACCGTAATGAGCACGACGGCCAGCCCGGCGGCCCGGACCGCATCGACCAGGCGCGCCACGTCCACCGCACGGCCGGCGATCACCGGACCCCGGTGCGCGGTGAAAGAACGGAACACGCCCAACTCCTGACTGACCGAGCCCATGACCGGCCACCTCGTGTCAGCTTCGGCGGCGAGCGCGGATGGCAGTAACCAACGTAACTCCCCCATCACGCGTGAGAGGAGGGCGGCCGGGTTGACCGGGGGTTGATCCGGGGTTGATCCGGGTGGATGCCTGGTGGACGCCTGGTGGGCGCGGATGCCCGGCGCGGCCTCCATCGGCGCTGCACCGCGGATCATGCCGCAGGCCGACGCGGCTCCAACCAACCCGCTCCTAGCGTGGCAGACATAAGCGCAACCTGCTGAAACACGCACTACTAAGGAGTTCGAAGTGAGCGCCAGCGTCTGGATCCTCAACCTTGTCATCCTGGCCGTTGTGATGGAAGGCGACCTCGGCAACCGTAAAGTCGGCAAGCTACGGCTGCTACGGCCGTTCATTACCGCCGCCGCCATCGTCCCGTTCTTCATCAAGGGCGTCGCGACCTCCGGGAACGGCCTGGCTATCGAGGTCGCGGGAGCGGCCGCTGGCCTGGCCCTCGGAGTCCTCGCCGCGATGCTGATCCGGGTCAGGTACGACGCAGCGGCCGGCCGGGCCGTCTCCCATGCCGGCCTGCCGTACGCATTGATCTGGATCGCTGTGGTCGGCGGCCGTCTGTACTTTGCCTACGGCTCGACCCATATGTTCGGTGCCTCGCTGGGGCACTGGCTAACGACAAACCAGATCACCGTGGGCGCGCTAACTGACGGCCTCATCTTCCTGTCCATCGCCATGGTGCTCGCCCGGACCGGAATCCTCGCGGGTAAGGCCCGCACCGCCATCAGCCGGGGCCGGCGGGCGGAAGTTTCCAGCAGCCCGGCCGGAGCCAGCCCGGCCAGGGTCGGCCGGTAAGGCAGCGCCGGCTGACACTGCGGGCCGGAACAAGGTGTGCCCCGCAAGGTCCACGGGCCGGGCGGGGCACAGTGCTATTCCGTATACGATCCCCTGCCATCGGTAGCATCTGTTGTGCTACTTTGGCACGATGAGTGACACGCCGGAGGAAGAGCCAGATCCGCGGCCGGTGAGCGTCGAGCATCACGTCGAGGGCGGTGATGTCCGGACCCGCGAACCTGGCCGGCCGGCGGCACGCGCTCAGGCCACCGAGCGGCCTTCCGCCCGGCAGCAGATCGGGATCAGGGAACTGCGCCAGCACGCGAGCATCTACGTCGATCTCGCGGAGAGGGGCTACACGGTGGACATCACCAACCGCGGGCGGCTGGTCGCTCAGCTCGTCCCGGTCCGGGAGCCGGGCAGCCCGCTGGAACGGCTGATCGCGGCCGGGATCATCGAATCGGCGGAGGAGTCGGGTGGCGTCGGCGACATCGAGCCCTATCCGCCGTCGGCCGCCGAGCGGGCAGCCGCTAGCGGTGTCCTGCGCCAGGCACGGCAGAGCCAGGTGCGGGAGGAACAGGCGCGGGAGGGCGGCGTGGAGGACCGGGCGGCGAAGGGAGAAGGCCGGTGATTTACCTTGACTCCTCCGCGCTGGTCAAGCTGGCCCTGACCGAGCCTGAGTCGGCGGCGCTGGCGCGATGGCTCGCGGAACGCGCTGATCAGCCGCTGGTGTCCAGCACGCTGCACCGGGCCGAGGTGCCGCGGGCGGTCTGGCGGGCCGAGCCTGGCGCCCTGCCGCGGAGTTACCGCCTGATCAAGCGCATCGCCCGGGTCGCGCTGACCGCCGACGTGCTCGATAACTCGGCGACGCTACCTCCGCAGGAACTGAGCCCGGCGCAGGCCATCCACCTGGCCTCCGCGCTCGCGGTGAAGCGGGATCTGACCGCATTCGTGGCCTACGACGGGCACCTGCTCGCCGCGGCCAAGGAAGCAGGGCTCCCGGTCGCTTCCCCCGGCTCGGCCTGAAGCCAACTTCCGGGCTTTGAGCGTGACGGCTGCAAATTGTGATAACCGAGTGACCTGTGGTGCGCTCGGACGCCCGAAGATCTTGGTTGATTCGGGTTCCGTGGTTGCTTTGGTGTGCCCCAGCGCACTAAATCAGCCAACAAGCCCGAATCGACCATCTAAATATTCCGTTCATCGAATAAATAGACGATTCCGTGGTGGATGGGGTCAGCTGGGCCAGTGGGAAGCGCAGCCACCTCGGCCAGCAGGAGCGGGCGGACAGCACGGAGCGGGCGGACAGCACGGAGCGCGGCGGCGGTTAGTACGGGCAGGTGGTGAGGCCGTACGGGGGGTTGGCGGATGAGGTGCTGGCTGGCTTGGTTGCGGAGGTTGACGGGGACGGCGAGCCGGCGGAGGCGGAGGGGCTGGAGGAGGAAGCGGAGCTGGGCGATGTCGAGGCGGAGCTGGGCGTCGCGGAGGGGGACGGCTTGGCGAGCGGCTCGGAGTAGGCGGGCACATCGGACAGCGAGCCGGTGCTGGCGGCGGCCTTGACGTTGGACGGGACGGACTGGTTGTTCAGGCCGGCGGCGTCAATGTAGTCCGAGGCGTTGACGGTGTCCGCGCCGAACAGCTCCAGCCCTGGTGCCTGCGCGGTGGTCTGGGAGCCGAGCAGCACCTCCACGTGGCCGGCCGGCAGCGACGAGAGCGGGGCGGCGGACTGCACGCCCATGACGTTGGCGATTACCTGCGCGTTCGCCTCGGTGGCGCTGCCCGCACCGTAGAAGACCTCGGTATCGTCCGTGACCGGCTGCGACTGGGAGGAGGAGTTCTCGACGGCGCCGGCATGGTAGCCCATCGCGGCGATGTCCTGCGATACGTCCGCGGCCAGCCCGGCGGTGCCGCTGCCGTCGTAGACGCCCACGGTTACCGACGTGGCCGTCGACGGGATCATCGAGGACCCGTAGAACGTCTGGTTCACCTGCTGCTGGATCTGCGGCACGTCGATGTAGTTCGCGCTCTGCAGGCCCGGGTAGCCGGGGATGTCGACGTCGTTCGTCGATATCTCGGGCACCGTGGTGAAGCTGAGGTTGCTGCTGGACAGCGAGCGCAGGTCCTCCGCCAGCCCGATCAGGTTCCAGCCGCTGTCGTACATGAGGTAGCTCTTCGCGTTGCTCAGCAGGGTGGTGATCGCGCTGACGTCGCTCAGCACGCCGCTGGTCCGCACCTTCCACACGATGTACTCGATGGCGGCCTGCTGCCGGGCGGTGCGGCCGATGTCGACCCCCGGCAGGGTGTCGCGCGACCGGACGTAGGCCAGGGACTGCGAGGCCGACAGGTGCAGGTACTGCTCGCCGCCCTTCTTGGCGTTGTAGCCGTCGCGGTACGCGTTGAAGCCTGAGTTGTCGGTACCGGTGAGCGGATCGGAGTCGGTCAGGTTCGCCCCGGCGGCCAGGCCGGCCTGGGCCGGGGCCGGGGCGATGCAGACCTCCAGGCCGCCGAACTGCTGGGACAGCTCGTAGAAGCCGATGATGTTCGATTCGATGAAGTGGTCGATGTGCACGCCGGTGATCGACTCGACGGTCTGCACCTCGAACAGCTGGCCCGCCTGGTTGGCGGCCAGGTACCGCTGGGCCTGGGTCATGTGGGAGTCGTCGGTCTGGTCGAGNNGACTCGTCGTAGGCGTAGGCGTAGGCCCCGTCGATCTTGCCCTCGGTGAGCCCGTCGTAGGTGGCGTGCGGGTAGTTGACGACGTCGTCGCGCGGGATCGAGAAGCCGACCGCCTTACGGCCGTCGGCGAAGACGTGGATCAGGATCAGCGTGTCGGTGTCCTGCGAGCCTTCAAGGCCGGCCGCGACCTGCGACTCGCTGCCCGAGTGGGTCTCGGTCAGCTGCTGGACCGACAGGTCCTGCCCCTGGAAGGTGGTCCGGCTCTCCAGCCCCATCACCAGGATGTTCATCGCGCCGACAGACGGAGCGGGAACGCTGCCGAGCCCGGCACCGCCGCTGAGCGCGACGCCGCTGCCGAGCGCATCGGTCAGGCGGACGACCTCGTGGGCGTAGCCGGACACCGCGATGGTGGCGGCAGCGGCCAGGCAGGCGAGCGTGTAGCCGACCTTGCCCAGACCGGGCCTCAAGCTCCGCACGCCCGAACTCCTCCAACCTCGATATCAGCCAGAGGTTACGTTAATCGGGCAGGTAGTAGCCGGGCGGGGGGTCAGAAGGCGGGTTCGGTGTAGGCGCCCCACTCGGCGCGCAGGACGTCGCAGATTTCGCCGAGGGTGGCCTCGGCCCGGGCCGCGTCCAGCATCGGCGGGACCAGGTTCTCCTCGGTGCGGGCCGCCGCGG
>PMOU01000085.1:5383-5529 GCA_003161205.1 Actinomycetota bacterium
ACCGTGTGGGTGTGGCAGTTGACGCCGACGATCTTCTTGTCGCCCTTTTCCACCTTCTGCTGGTAGGAGAACGAAGCCTCGGCGAGCTCGCCGATGAACCAGCCGTCCTCGATGCCCTGCAGCAGCCCGCCGGTCATCGAGCCATC
>PMOU01000192.1 GCA_003161205.1 Actinomycetota bacterium
GATGTCGGCGAGCTGCAGCGCGAGCTCGGCCCCCGGCTGCGGGCGGTGCTGTCGCAGGCGGCGCGCGGGATCACCCGCTCGGGCCTGACCTCATGGAACTTCGGCCCGCTGCCCCAGGTCTTCACCGAGGGCACCGTGGTCGCCTACCCCGCTCTTTTCGACGCCGGCGCCACCGTGGAGGTGCGGCTGTTCGAGACCCAGGCCGCGGCGCGCACGGCCATGTGGGCCGGGACGCGGCGGCTGATCCTGCTGGGGGCNNTGTTCGCCGACTGCATCAGCTGCGCCGCGGACTACCTGATGGCCGAGGCGGGCGGCCCGGCCTGGGATCGCGATGGCTTCGAGCGGCTCAGCGCCGCGGTCAGGTCCCGCCTGCGCGAGGTGACCGGCGACGTGGTGCGACGGGTGGAGTCGGCGCTGCGGCTAGCCCACGCCATCGAGGCCCGGCTGGAGGACGTCCGCGGCGATGCCGTACGGCCGGCTGTGGCCGACATGCGCGCGCAGCTCGCGGGGCTCATCTATCCCGGGTTCGTGACCGCCACCGGCTACCGGCGGCTGCCGCACCTGGCCCGGTACCTGCAGGGGATCGAACGACGGCTGGACAAGCTGCCGGAGAACCCGGGGCGGGACGCGGCGAACATGGCCATCGCCCAGCGGGTCGAACAGGCCTACCGGCAGGCGGCCGCTGCCCTGNNCCTGACCGAGGCGCGCTGGATGCTCGAGGAACTGCGGGTGAGCCTGTTCGCCCAGACCCTCGGGACCCAGGGCCCGGTGTCGGAGAACCGCGTGCTCGCGGCCCTTGACCGGCTCGGCGCCTGACACCCGGCTCAGCGCCCACCCGCCCGGCCACCTCCGCCCCATCCGGCACGCCGCCGCGAGCTGACCGGCGCCCGGGCGTGTCGTTACCTTCCTTGGACTACATCAAATGCTACTTTCTCGATTGAGTAGCACAAAGTTCGCTTATGCGGCGTTAGCGCCGCGGGAAGGCAGGAACCGTGACCGGAGAACCCCCCGTGCGGCGCCGGCTCGTCGGAGGCGCCCTGCGCCGGTACCGGGAGAACGTGGGCTACGCCCTCGAAGACGCGGCGCGCGTGCTTGAGTGCGACCGTTCGAAGATCAGCCGGATCGAGACCGGCCAGCGCGGCATCAGGCCCAAGGAACTGCGCGAGCTCCTGGCTGAGTACGGCGCACCGGAAAGCGAGCAGTCCGCGCTGCTGGCCATCGCCAGCCGCGGCGGCCAGCGTGGCTGGTGGCATCCGTTTGTCGGCAGCTTCTCCGAGGCCTACCTGGACTACGTCATCATGGAGTCGGTGGCCTCGGAGATCATGGTCTACGAAGCCCAGCTCGTACCCGACCTGCTGCAAACCGATGATTACGCCCGCGCTATCGCTGCCGCCGAGCCCGGTTACACCACGGCCGAGCAGCGGGAAGATGCCGTGGCCGCCAAGGCCCTGCGGCGGCAGGGTGTCCTGACCGGGAAACGGCGTCTGTCGGTCATCCTCGGTGAAGGCGCCCTGCACCAGGTGGTCGGCGGTCCGGGCGTCCTGGCCGGGCAGATCAGCCATCTCATCCAGCTCAGCGAGGAGCTTCCCGACCTGACGCTGCAGGTGCTGCCGTTCTCGGCAGGCGCGCATGCCGCCGCGGGCAGCGGATCGCTGGCGATTCTGAGGTTCCCTGACGCACCCAGCCTGGGCGTTGTCTACCTGGAGGCGCTATCCGGTGGCGTCTACCTGGAGAGCCAGGCGGACGTGGCCCGTTACATCCGCGCCTTCGCCCTGCTGCGCGCCGCCGCGCTCAGCTCCGCTGACAGCGTGCGCCTGCTGCGAGACCTCCGGGCCTAGCGTGAGGATGTCTGGCGCCGTGCGGGCCGGACGGCCGAGCTGCTGGGTGATGGCCGCAAGCTTGTCGATGATGTTCTGGATGTCCTCGAGGGATTCCTGGGTCCTGGGCGACCACGTCAGCTTGTCGTGGTCGATGCTCGCGACGGCGCCGGACCGGCCGGCGTCATCGTGTTCTGAGCGGCTAGCGTTAAGCACGCTGTCGCCGGGTTTCATACGTGAGTCTCCTGAACATAATGCCGGGTGGGGGGAATGCCGACGGGGACGGCGGGTTAAGCGGCCGTCATGTCGCGCGGTTAAGCGCAGCGAACATAGTAAAGCCGTTTCCCGGCCAGGTCACGCATCGACACGCCGTGCGCCCGCGTGCTCGCCTAATGAACCTGACGACTGGCAGCTCGGTACATGCACATGCACCTGCAAATGCAAATCAAACCGGCATCATGTGCAATAAGATCATTAATAGTGCCTTGGGCCACGCTCGCGCGTGTTTTTCGCCATTTTTTCCGGAGTAAGTGCGGGCACGGGCAGCAGGGCGACGCCCTGCCGCCGGGGCCGACGCGTCGGTGCGCACGGGTCGCCGCTCCGCCGTCCCGACCTGGAGCTTCCGTAAAATTTATTGATTCTTAATCCGCTATTAAGCAATCAAATGGTGATATGCCATTTTCTAATGATGCAAGAGCTGATACTCGCGAGACAGATGTGACAACAGAAGCGAAGCTACCTGAACCTGCGAATGACGTGTCCGAATAGATACCTTTGCCCTCCCGGGCAACTCCGCGTGAGTCTATTATGCTGGCCTTTGTGCGTATGTCGTCAAAGGGGCCTTGACTGACGTTAGGTGGCGCAACGTGGTACGGGGCTTGCAGCCAGGTGATCCACCGGTGATCGGCCCGTACCGGCTGGTCGGACAGCTTGGCTGCGGTGGCATGGGACGGGTGTTCCTGGGCCTGTCGGCGGGCGGGCGCCCGGTCGCGGTGAAGGTGATCCGGGCCGAGCTGGCCGCGGACCAGGAGTTCCGGGTCAGGTTCGGCCGGGAGGTCACCGCGGCCCGGCGGGTGAGCGGCCTGTTTACCGCCTTGGTGATCGATGCTGATGTGGACAGCCCGGTGCCCTGGCTGGCCACGGCTTACGTCAGCGGGCCGTCGCTGACCGACGCGGTCGCCCGTTACGGGCCGATGCCAGCCCCCTCGGCCCTGGCCCTCGCGGCCGGGCTGGCGGAAGGCCTGAGCGCGATCCACGCCGCGGCCGTGGTGCACTGCGACCTGAAGCCCTCGAACGTGCTGCTGTCCCGGGACGGGCCGCGGGTGATCGACTTCGGCATCTCCCGCGCCGCGGAGGTGATCTCGGTAACGGGAGCGAGCCCGGTGGTCGGCTCACCTGGGTTCATGTCGCCTGAGCAGGCCATGGGTCAGGAGATCGGTCCGCCCAGCGACGTGTTCAGCCTGGGTGCCGTGCTCGTCTTCGCCGCCACGGGCCAGGGCCCGTTCGGCGAAGGATCAGGCCTCGAGCTGGCCTACCGGCTCGTCTACGGCGAGCCGAACCTCGATCAAGTGCCCGCCGGACTACAGCCGCTGATCCGGCATTGCCTGGCCAAGGAGCCTGGCGAACGACCTACCGCCGGCGAACTGCTGGCCTCGGTGGCGACCCTGCGCCCCACGACGGACTGGCTGCCCGACGCGGCCACCGGGGCATTCGCCGGGTACCTCACGCCACCCCCGGCATCCTCCGGCCGCGACCAGACTCCGCGGCGACGCTGGCGGCGGCTGGCGGCGGCCGGAGCCGCGGCTAGCGTGCTGGCGGCCTCGGCCGCGGTCAGCTTCGCCCTGTCCGGAGGGCTCAGGCATCCGCCCGCCGCCCGGCTCCAGCCGAAGGCTGCGACGTCCTCACCAGCTGCGCGGGCGTCGGCTCCCGCCGCTCTTTCGCCGCCCGGATCGTCCTCGGGGGAGGTATCGTCTCCGAGCGGTTTCCCGGGCCCTGCTCCCGCGGCCATCCTCCCGGCGATGCGAACCCGCTCCTCACCCGGCACGTCCGGGCGTGCGGACGCCGCGCCGTCCGCCGCGAAATCGTCCCCTGCAAAGCCCTCACCTCGACGTCACCAGGGCCGTCCGGACTGACGGCGGCGGTGCCACCGCCACGGCCCCGCCGCGACCAGCGGGGCCCGGCATCTGGGGTATGGTAACGAGGCTTCGGTCGTGTAACTACGGCTGAAGCCGCGTGTGCGCACACCGGACGATTTACCCAATAGCGCCTTTGTGCACATGCAGGTCCGTGCCCGGCCACTATTATTGCCCTGGCTGATATGACATCTAGAGCGTCATTACTGACGTTGGGGTGAGATGTAGCATGGTGAGGGCTCTACAGCCTGCGGATCCGCGGCTGATCGGTCCTTACCGGCTGGTAGGGCAGCTCGGCTCTGGCGGCATGGGACGGGTATTCCTGGCCATGTCGGCTGGCGGCCGTCCGGTGGCGGTGAAAATGATCCGCGCCGAACTGGCCGCTGATCCCGATTTCCGATCCCGGTTCAGCCGGGAGGTTGCCGCGGCGCGCCGGGTGAACGGCCTGTTCACCGCCCTGGTCGTGGACGCGGATGTGGATGCCCAGGTGCCCTGGCTGGCCACCGCCTACGTGGCGGGGCCGTCGCTGGCCGAGACCGTGCGGGAGCACGGGGCGCTGTCGGCCAAGTCGGTGCTGGCGCTAGCCGCGGGTCTGGCCGAGGGCCTCAGCGCAATCCATGCCGCGGGCGTGGTGCATGGTGACCTCAAGCCGTCTAACGTGCTGCTGGCCGAAGACGGTCCGCGGGTCATCGATTTCGGGATCTCTCATGCCGCGGAGGCCGCGCCGCTGACGCACCCGAACCTGGTGATGGGCTCGCCCGGCTTCATGTCGCCCGAGCAGGCCATGGGTAAGAACGTCGGACCGCGCAGCGACGTGTTCAGCCTGGGTACGGTGCTCGCCTTCGCTTCCACCGCGGAGAGGCCGTTCGGCACCGGGACACCCGTCGTGCTGCTCGATCGCGTGATCCACGGCTCGCCGAACCTTGACCACGTGCCGGCCGAGATCCGGCCGCTGGTGGAACGGTGCCTGGCCAAGAATCCGGAGGACCGGCCTACCGCGGCCGGCCTGCTGGCCGAGATGGGCGCGGTGCAGGCCGCGACGGACTGGCTGCCCGAATCGATCATGCGCATGTTCCCCCGGGATTTCCCGTCCATGGGCGACGACGACCGCAAGGGCGTCCCCGGCGTAGGCAGCACCTTGACGGTCACCATGGGGAGCGCGGCGCACGATGCCGTGCAATTGCCCAGGCAGGCGCAGCCGGGTAGTCAGACCAAGCCAGCTGGCCAGCCGCCGGTGACGAGTCAGCCGCAAGCCGGTTATCTGGCCCCGCCAACCGATCAGCCGCCGAAAAGGGACCAGCGCCGGCCCGATGAGCAGGCACGGCCGGGCGACCAGCGGCAGCCGGGTGACCAGCGGCAGCCGACCCGGCCGCGTACAGAGGACCAGCCGCCTCCGGGTAACCAGCGGCGGACGGCTGAACGGACCCAGACCGGTGACCAGCGGCGGACGGCTGAACGGACCCAGACCGGTGACCAGCGGCGGCCGGAAGAGCGGGCCGAGACCGCAGAACAGCGGCGGACCGCCGAGCAGACCGGTGACCAGCGGCAGCCAGATGATCGGCTTAAGACAGCCGGTCAGCCGCAGCCTGGGCCGCAGTGGCCGCCCGCACCGCAGCCTGAGCCGCCGCCTGGACCTCAGCCGCAGGCCGATGACCCGGTAGACCCTGATGACCTGCTAGACCCGGGTTCTCAGCCAGATCCGGGTCCTCAGCCGGATCGGGTTTCTCAGCCAGATCGGGGTGACCGGGCTAGCAGGCGGCGAAGCCGCTCGCGGCGGCCACTGGTGGCCGCGGGTGCCATCGTGGTGCTCCTGGCGGCCTCTGGCGCGATCGGTTATACCCTGCTCGGCCCTAGCCGGGACCCGTCAGGTTCCTCGGCCACGGGCCAGGGGACCTCCGCGGCGACCGGGTCGGCACCCGGGGGTACGCTTTCGTCCCCGGTCGGAACGTCTCGCGGCTCATCCGCGATTCCCGTTATCACCGGGGCCTTCAGCTATCCGCAAGGCACCCAGATGTTCTTCGTCATCCACTACTCAAATCCAGGCAATAACGCGGACGGCGTCGGATTCGAGGGCGTTGACGGGTCCTCCGTGGCCGAACAGTACTATCCGTTCTCCAGCCCCGCCGATGGCATCATCGAGACAAGCAGCATTACCTATCCGATTGACCAGGGATGCGGAACCTCTCAGCAGCACTCGAACCGCATCAAGGTCTGGGTCACTTACGGCGCGGGCGCCCGCAGTAAATCCGTCACCATTTCCCTGGTCTGCCGCGCTTCATAGGCCGGGCCGGCTCGGGACCAGCCCGGCTAGCAAGACCACGGCCGTCCGGCGCAGCCGAGGGGTGAGGTCTACGCAGGCCTGGGAAAGCGCCGGGTCCGAAGCGTAGAGCCTGGCCAGGGCCGGTGGCGGGTTCGCGATCTGCCACAGCGACCCGGCCAGGCTCGCCATGGTCGAGACGAACTCGCGGCTCTCGCCGGCGGTCAGGTCCGGCAGGACCAGGTGGACGAGGGCGGCGGCGTCGCTGATCACGGCGAGCGAAGTCAGCTTGTAGCGGCGCACGCCGCTGACCGAGACGTGGCGCTCCAGGTTGAGCGCGGTATGCGGGATCAGGTCACAGAGCAGGGGACGATCGGCAAAACTGCGGGCCACGACGTCGGCGACCAGACCAGCCGAGCCTGGGGCGGCGCCGTCGAGTTCGGCGTGCAGGGCCTGCACCCAGTCGAGCCACGACTGGGCCGTCAGTTCCAGGAAGATCTGCTCGCGGGTTTCGAAGTATCGCAGCAGCGCCGACTTGTGGATGCCGACCTTTTCGGCGATATCGGTCAGGCTCACGTTACGGACGCCGTCCCGCAGGGCCAGTTCCCTGGCGGCACCGAGGATGGCGTCCTGGCGTTGCTGTTTCTGCTCAGGACGGCGAGCCCGCTGGAAAGCCGCATCGGTGGTCACGGCCGCCAGTCTACATAACACAACTCTGTTGCGTTGTTAACGAAACGAGGTTGTGTTATTTTGAACTGATCTGCGGTCCACTGGACCCCGCACGCGAAAGGAACAGGCACCACTCATGTCGAAGGTTTTCCTACTGACAGGAAGCACCCGGGGCCTCGGGCGCCAGATCGCCGAGGCCGCCCTCGCGGCCGGTCACCGCATTGTTGCCACCGCCCGGCGGCCGGAGGCTCTCGCGGACCTGGCGGAGCGCTACGGCAGCCAGATCCTGCCGGTCGCACTTGACGTCACGGACCCCGTCGCGGCTCAGGCGGCCGTGGTCGCAGGCGCCGCGGCGTTCGGGCGCCTGGACGTCGTCGTCAACAACGCCGGATACGCCAACCTGGCCTCGGTGGAGGACATCGACCTGACGGACTTCCGGGAGCAGATCGACACCAACCTGTTCGGCGTCGTGAACGTCACCAAGGCCGCGCTCCCGGTCCTGCGCGAGCAGGGCGGCGGCCACATCATTCAGGTCTCCTCCATCGGCGGACGCCTCGCGACGGCTGGCCTATCCGCCTATCAGGCCGCCAAATGGGCCGTCGGCGGTTTCTCCGAGGTCCTGGCCAAGGAGGTCGGTCCGCTCGGGGTCAAGGTCACCGTGCTGGAGCCAGGGGGCATGCAGACCGACTGGGCCGGGTCATCGATGCGGGTCCCGCCGGTCAGCGCGCCGTACCAGTCGACCGTCGGCGCCATGGCCGCGCTGCATCACGATGGCAGCGGCACCCTTTCCCTCGGTGATCCGGCCAAGGTCGCCCAGGTCGTGCTCGCCGTCGCCGGCATGGACGAGCCGCCGCTGCGGCTGATCCTGGGCAGCGAGGCGTACGCCTATGCCACGGCCGCCGCCGCCGCCCGAGCGCAGGCCGACGCCGCATGGCGCGACCTCACCATCTCGACCGACCGGGACGACGCTACGCCCGCGGAACGGGACCCGCTCGGAACGATGAGCCGCTGACCGCATCTGGCTGGGCCAGGGGCCGCAGCATGGCCAGCAGGCCGGCGGGGTCGGGGGTCGCCTCGAAAAACGCGGCATCAGCGGCTTCCACGACGGCCATGGCCCGGGTGGCCAGGCCGGCGCCGCGGTCGGTGACCCGCAGTTTCCTGGCCCGCGTGTCGGCGGCGTCCACCGTGCGCACCAGCAAGCCCTTGGCTTCCAGTTTCCGCAGGACCTCCGAGGTCATTTTCACGTCCGTGCCCGCCTGCCTGGCCAGCCTGAGCTGGTTCGGGTCCTCGCCCCGTGAGTTCAGCCACCAGGTGGTGGCCAGCAGCACGAACTGCACATGGGTGAGGTCAAGCGGCGCCAGCGCCGCGGCGATCTCGCGCTGCCAGCGCAACGTGACGTGCCAGAGCAGGAATCCCGGGCTCTGTTCGGGGTCAAGCGGCACGGCCTAGCCTTCGGCCAGCTTCGCCAGCGCCGCGAGCACCTCAGGGAAGTCGGCCGTGATCTGCGGGCCGAGCTCCGGGCCGATGTGGTCGGCGGCCTCGCCGGTGATCTGTGTCCGGTAGACGATCCTGGTCAGGCCCGTGGCCGCGGGCTCAAGGCGGTGTTGCGTCCGCACGACGAAGTCGCCCGCGTCCATCTCGTCGGTGAAGGATTCGCCAGGCCTAATTTCCACCAGGCGCATTCTGATCGGCTCGTCCCCGGGCGGGGTCATCGTGAAGGCGGTGCCGACTGCGAACGGGCCCTCGACGTCAATCTTCTCGATGCCGGCGTTCCACTGCGGCCACGTCGCCATGTCGGACCAGTGCCGCCAAAGAGCCTCGGGAGCGGCGGTAGTTTCGACGCTATGCTCATACTCCCACATGATTGCTCCTGTTCCTGGGCGAACTATGGCAAATTAACTGTTCACAGATTATCTGTCAACAGATTATATCCGCGTCAGGCGGGCTCACCCACCGACCGGTGAAAAGCCCGATACTGAGGTTATGGAGGTACGGTGACGACATCCAGCTGGGACACGGTTTATCAGGTTTACACGGAGAGCAGGCCCGCAGCATGGGACATCGGCCGGGCGCAGCCTGCCTTCGTTCGTCTGGCAGAAGAGGGCCTGCTCGGCGGGGAGTTGCTGGACTGCGGCTGCGGCACCGGGGAGCAGGCCCTGCTGGCCGCCTCGCACGGCGCGCAGGCCGTGGGCATCGATGTGTCTTCCCAGGCCATCGAGCGGGCCCGCGGCAAGGCCGCCGAACGAGGCCTGGCCGTCCGCTTCGAAGTCGCCGACGCGCTGCGCCTAGCGGACCTCGGCCTGATGTTCGACACGGTCCTCGACAGCGGGGTCTTTCACTGCATGGACGACGAAGACCGCGTCAAGTACGTCGCCAGCCTGGCGTCGGTGCTGCGCGACGGCGGTCACTGCTACCTGCTCTGCTTCAGCGACCGCCAGCCCGGTGACTTCGGACCCCGGCGGGTCAGCCAGGAGGAATTGCGGGAGGCCTTCGGCGAAGGCTGGCGGATCGCCAGCATCGAGGCGGACACGTTCGGGCTCAACCAGACCCGGGTCGGCGTCTCGTTCGCGCAGGCCTGGCTGGCGGTCATCGAGCGGGTCAGTCAGGACTGATAGCGGTGGCCTGACCGGACGGCGTGCCAGCGCGCGTCTAGCCGCTGGTAGCAATCGGCGTGCCAGCACCCGCCGGACCAGGTGCTGCCGGTCCGGCGGGTGCCAGTGTTGCGGTGCCTGTGCTGAGCGTTTACGACGTGGGCTCGGTGAGGTTGTAGACGGTCTCGCCGCCAACGGTCTCGCTCTTGAAGTGGGCCGCGACCCACTTCGAGATGGCCGAGGAGCCTTTGCCACCGCCGAAGCTCTCGCTGCCCTGGCCCACGTAGTAGTGGACCTCGTGCTTGGCCACGAGTTCTTCGAACACGGCCAGCGTGGGCCACGGGTCGGTCCCGTTGAACCCGCCGATGGACATCACCGCGTCACCGGTGGCCAGCTCGATCGGCGCCGCGGCCTCGGACCCCTCGGTTGCGGCTACCCACGTGTAGCTGGACGCGTCTTGCTCGAGCAGTTTCTTCAGGGCGCTGCTCACGGTCGTGTTACCGCCGAGGCCCCCGGCCCCGCCGAAGCCGCCCGTGCGGCCAGGCGTGCCCTTGGCACCCGACATCCCGCCCGGCAAGGTGCCCGCGGACCCTGAGGATCCCGCGGACCCCGCCGACCCGCTGCTACCGGGCCGCGTCCCAGCTGACCCGGCGGATCCGCCGGGAACCCCGGCTCCCGCGCCGCCGCTGGTCCCGGACCCGCCCGCAGCGCCGGTCCCGCTGGCGCCTCCCGGCGCGCCGAACCCGGCACCGCCGCGCGTCGCGCCCGTACCCGCGCCGGGCTTGAACTGGCCGCCCCGGCCGCCGGGGAACCCACCCCCGCCGCCAGGACCGCCGCCGAACCCCACCGTCTCCGGTCCGGCGCTCGGGATGGCGCCGGTGTGGGTGGAGTTGACCGTATCGAGCGCGTAGGCGGCCGGCCCGGCCAGTCCCGCGATCATGGCGAGCCCGACCGGCACCAGCACCAGCGCCCGCCATCCGCGACGCGAGCTCAGCGACCTCGCGAAATTCGGGCCCGTGAGCATCGCGGCCGCCCCGGCCACCCCCGCGATCACGATGACCCAGCGCAGCCAGGGCAGCCAGCCGGGCGTGCGGTCGAGCAGCACGTAGGCCCAGCCGGCCGTGCCCAGGACGGCCACCGCGGCCGTGATGCGGCCGGCCAGGCTCAGCCGTGCCTGCCACAGGGCCGTCGCGCCGATACCGACCAGGGCGGCGATGCCCGGCGCGAGGGCGACCATGTAGTACGGGTGGATGATGCCGCTCATGTAACTGAACACCAAGCCGGTGACGAGCACCCAGCCGCCCCACAGCAGTGCCGCGGCCCGTGTCCGGTCGGTCCGCACGGCGCGCCGGGACACCCACACCATGGCGCCCAGCGCGATGAGCGCCGCGGGCAGCAGCCAGCTGATCTGCCCGCCGAACTCGTCTTGGAACAGCCGCAGTATGCCGGTCGCGCCGCCGAACGAGGTGCCCCCGGCATTGCCACCGCCGATGGAGCCAGTCTCGCTGCCGTCAAGTCGGCCGAGTCCGTTGTATCCGATGGTGAGCTGCAAGATGTTGTTGTCGGTGGAGCCGCCGAAGTACGGCCGGTCGGCCGCGGGCGTGAGCTGCGCGGCAAGGATCCACCAGCCGGCCCCGACGATGATGCCGACGCCCATCAGCACCGTCTGCCAGATGCGCTTGCCGAGCCGGGGCGGCCCGGCCACCAGGTAGGCGACCGCGAAGCCCGGCACGACCAGGAACGCCTGCAGCATCTTGGCCAGGAACGCGAACCCCAGCAGCAGCCCGCCGAACACCAGCCACTTCGTCCGCCCGTTCTCCACCGCGCGGACCAGCGTGTACGCGGCCGCGGTCATGAGCAGCACCAGCAGGGCATCGGGGTTGTTGAACCTGAACATCAGGGCCGCGACCGGGGTGAGCGCGAGCACAAGCCCGGCGATGAGGCCAGCCGGAGCCCCGAACCAGCGCCGTACGGCGGCGTAGAGCAGCGCGACCGAGCCCACACCCTCCAGTGCCTGCGGGACCAGCATGGACCACTGGTTGAAACCGAAGATCCGGCCCGATATCTCCATCACCCACAACGAGCCCGGGGTCTTATCCACCGTGATGAAGTTGGCGGAGTCAAACGAGCCGAAGAAGAAGGCCTTCCAGCTCTTGGTGCCTGCTTGCACCGCGGCCGCATAGAAATCGTTCGCCCAGCCGTTCCTGGTGACATTCCACAGGTAAAGCACGGCGGTGAGGGCAAGCAGCCCGAACAGCGCGGGGCGAGCCCACCGCGGATCTGCGTCAGGCCCGCGGACCAGCCGCCGGACCCGGGTTCCAGCGGGTGGTGTGCGGCTGCCTGGTGCGTGCCGCGCGATAGATGTGGTCGCGCTCAACTGGTTCTCTCCCTCTGTGCTGTCTTGCCTTGACGTTTTACCTGGACAGTTGATCAACCTGGGCGGCCGGCCCGAACGGCTCCACCGGAGCAGGCCGCCCGGCCTCGGTCCGAGTGGCGTCGTCCAGGTCGGCCCGCCGGTGCCCGGCGGTATGCTTCGCGCCAAAAACCCAGTGCCGGTACAGCGCGAATCTGATCACGGCCGCCACCAGGTTGGCGGCGATGAGGACCGCGACCTCGGCTCCGCGTCCGGGCTGGGCCGAAGCGGAATGCAGGGCGGCCAGTGCGCCGGACGTCAGGGCCAGCCCGATACCGAACGCGATCAGGCCCTTGAACTGATGCCTGGCCGCGTCGTAGCGGCCGCTGATGCCGAACGTCACCCGCCGGTTAGCGGCGGTATTGGCCACCGCCGTCACGCCCAGGCTGATCACGTTCGCGGCCTGGGCCGACATCAACCCCCGGAGCAGCAGGAAACCCGCGACGTACGCGATCGTGCTGACCACTCCGATGACGGTGAACCTGGCGATCTGCAACGCGAGCTCGCCGGATGCCGGCCGTCCGGCCCCGGAACGGGGGTCGCGGAGCCCGGCACCGCGCAGCTCAGGGACGGCGATGGTGCCGCGGGCGAAGCCGACGCCGAGCCTGGCCATTCCGCGCAGGTCAGCCAGGGCGGTGGCGGTGACATCGACCCTGGAGTCCAGGTCGTCGATCCAGTCCACCGGGATCTCGTGAATCCGCAGCCCGGCCCGCTCGGCCAGCACCAGCAGCTCGGTGTCGAAGAACCAGCCGGTGTCCCGGGTCAGCGGCAGCAGCGCTCGCGCCGGTTCGCGCCTGATCGCCTTGAAGCCGCATTGCGCGTCCGAGAATCGCGTCCCCATGCAAGCGCGCAGCAGCACGTTGTAGCAGCGTGAGATGATTTCGCGCTTGGGCCCGCGGATGACCCGGGATCCCCGGGCCAGGCGGGTGCCGATGGCCAGGTCGCTGTGGCCGGACAGCAGCGGCGCCACCAGTGGTAGCAGGGCATTGAGATCCGTCGACAAATCGACATCCATGTAGGCGAGGACCTCGGCATCGCTTTCCGACCAGATGGCGCGCAGGGCCCGGCCGCGTCCGGGCAACTCCAGGTGGACGGCCCGGACCTCGGCCAGCTCACCGGCCAGCCCGGTGGCGATCACCCAGGTGGCATCGGTGCTGCCGTTGTCCGCGATCGTGACCCGGGCCGTGAACGGGAAGCTCTCACGCAGGTAGGCGACCAGGCGCCGGATACTCGGCGCCAGGTCACGCTCTTCGTTGCGGACGGGCACCACCACGTCAACCTGGGGGACTTTCATGACCCTCAGCATCGGCGACCATGTTCGGTGGCGGCTGAAGCAATGTTAAGTACACGCTCTGAACAAAGTAAGCTCGCGGTCCCGATTCCCTTGCAAGTGCGGTCAGGCGCTGCTATTCCTGATCTGAGGGTTTGTCCGCCAGCGCCAAGCCACGTCGCGTGCCCGTCCTGAGATGCCCGGAATGCGAACGCCGATACTCGTCAAGGTCGCTGCCGTTGTCCTGGCAGCAGGTGTGCTGGCGGGATGCACCGGCGGGTCCGCGTCCGTGCACGCGCGGACACCGCAGGACAACAATTACTTTGCCGACACCAGGGCAATAAATTTGCCGGATGGGGAGTTCCCGTCGTTCCTGGTCTTCGGGACTGGCGGCACACTGTGGTTTACCGAAAATGGCGGCAACGTTATCGCGCGGGTGGATGCGGCGGGTAACCTGACCCAGCTCACCATCCAGGCGGGCAATAACAACGATCCGCAGGACATCATAAGCTCCCCTGGTGGCACCATATGGTTCACCGGATTGGCGGAGATCGGGAAAATCAGCCCGCTTGGCCTCATGACGGTGTGGCACGAGACCAGTATCGGCGCTGGGGTGGGGCTGCCCGATGCCCTCGCCGCAGGCCAGGGCGGAGAGGTCTGGTACACCGACGACGGCGGTCATATCTGCCGGATAAGCGCCAGCGACACATTCGGCTGCTACGCCATACACCCGGCCACGAAAGATATCTGGATGCGCGGCCTCGCGATGGGCTCGGATGGGGCGCTGTGGTTTACCGAGGACAATCTCGGCAGCGTCGCCGATACGCAGAATGCGATCGGACGGCTGACGGCCAGCGGCCGGTACAGCCAATGGCTGCTACCGCCGGGATCGGGACCCACCAGGATCACCGCGGGTCCGGACGGAGCCCTGTGGTTCACTGAGCGCGGCGGCCAGCGGATCGGGCGCATCACCACCAGCGGTGTCATCACGCAGTTTTCGCTGCCCCGCGGGGTGTACCCGTTCGATATCGTCGCCGGCCCGGAGAAAGCCCTGTGGTTCACCACCGACACACAGGTTGGCCGCATTACCACCGCTGGCCGTATCACGCTCTGGCCACTGTCCGGGGCCCAGCAGTTCGGGGGCATCGCGGTGGCGCCCGACGGAAGCCTCTGGCTCGCTGACGGGCTGGCGAATACGATCCGGCGCTTCACCCCGCCGCCGGCCGCCCTGCCCCCCGGCTAGGCAGCTTCAGGCTAGGCAGCTTCGGGCTAGGGGCCCGCCTGCTCGCGGGAACACCACCAGGTCGAGCGGCCGCCGACCGTGCCGTGCCTCATCTCGGCCCCGCACCGCGGGCAGGTGCCGCCGGGATGCCGGGCGGCGATGACGTCGCCGGTGTGCACGCCGCCTTTGGCGATGGCTGACCGCACGGCGGACTCCAGCGCCCGGTAGAGGCGGTCAGCGTCCTTGCGCTGCAGGCTGCTGGTGGGGGCGGCGGGCGAGATCTTCGCCTTCCACAGCACCTCATCGGCCAGCAGGTTCCCGACGCCGGCGATCTTGCCCTGATCGAGCAGGCGGGCCTTGACCGCGATGGACCCCTTGGTGATCAGGTCGCGGAACTGCGCGGGCGTGACCTGCGCGGCGCGCCGGACCGCCGCCTTCGACCGCCTCGCCGGCGGGCGACGTGACCACGATGCGGCCGCCCATGCCGAGGTGGATGCCCAGCTCGGGCCCGGCTGGGTCGGGCTGGGTCGAGCGGCCGACGCCGGAGGTCTCGCACCACATCGTCTTGCCGCGCCGGTGAGCCGCGGTGAGCATGCGCCCGGTCAGTGCGTCAGGCAGTTCACCGGGGGAGTGCGGCCGGCACACGAACGTGTCGGCGTCATCGACGCCGGCGATGCGGCGATGCAGGGCGCGGTCGGCGATCAGGCTGCGAGCGGTCTCGACCTCGGGAAGTTCCGGCACCTATTCGTTCCGCTCGCCCGTCGACGGCAGCACGGCCGCGAACCGGTCCGCGGCCCGGTCGAGCTGGGTCAGGATGTGCTGCCGGGCCGGGGCGTCAAGGGGAGTGTCCGGGAGGCTGATCAGCTCCCGCAGGATCGGGACCAGCGGAGCGTACTTGCCGGCCAGCGTACCCAGCCGGGGGCCGGTGGTATGGATCAGGCCGACGCCATTGTCGGTGAAGTCGGAGGCCTTGATGACCCGCGCCCACGGGTGGCGGCGCAGGCTTTCCGCGACGTGCTCCCGGTACTGCTCGTGTGCGTCCCGGTCCGGCGCGTACGGCGGATTGGTGACGGCGCCGACCAGCTCGGCTACCCGCGGCCCGAACTCCGCCGCCAGCACCGCGAGCGCGGCCCCCTGGTCATCGGCGCCAACCCTACGTCCGGTCAGCTCGGCGGCGTGATCTTCCACCGCGTCGTGCAGCAGGGCGGCGCAGATCACGTCGGTGTCGTGCACGCCGTAGTGAGACATGATCCGGATCGCCACCCGCAGCAGGTGGTTGACGTAGGGTTCGCGCTCCCTGCGGTCGTTCGCGTGCAGCCGGGATGCAAGGTCCAGGGCCTGGTTCAGCCGCCGCTGGTCCTCCGGCGGCAGGGACTCGGTCTCCACCGCGAATCGCTCCCGCAATCCCTGCTCGCCGTAGGTCGAGGTGATCGCGTGCAGCGGCATCGTCGCCACGAGCCGCCGCTGGCCGGTGTCCATGCCTTAGGACTAGCACACCGCCTGTCCGCTATGTGCCAATGGAGCGAGCTCGCGCTCACCTGGCGGGGAGCAGGGCAGCTGAGCGGAAATAATCATCATTGGGTGTCATGGCCACCCCGATAAGGGAGTTGATGACACACAATGATTCGAAACAGCGGCAGGCGGCTCGTGGTACTGCGGCCCGGGCAGGCTGGGCGGCATGGCGCTGTGGGTGCTGGGTTGCGAGTTACGCTGGGGATGCGTCGTGATTGCGGAAGGCGACGGTGACGACGGGGCCCGGAGATGAGGCGCTGCGGCGGCCGGTGGCGCCCCGGAAATGCCGCTGTAATAACCGCTGGCCACACTGGAGTACCCACGATCTGGAGGAGGCTGCGGGCGTGCTGGCAATTGAAGGCTGCCATATCGCGACGGTGGACGAGGCCGGGACGGAACACCCGGCCGGCTATCTGGTCATGCAGGACGACCGGATCGCGGCGGTCGGGCCGGGTCCGCTGCCGGCCCGGTACGCCGACGCGCAGCGAATCGACGGCGCCGGGCTGCTGGCCACCCCCGGCCTGGTCAATACCCATCACCATCTGTATCAGTGGATCACCCGGGGATACGCGACCGACGACACGCTGTTCGGCTGGCTGACCACGCTGTACCCGGTCTGGGCCCGGCTGGACGCCGACCTCGTGCACGCCTCCGCCGCCGCGAACCTGGGTTGGCTGGCCCTGACCGGCTGCAGCACCACCACCGATCACCACTACGTGTTTCCCGCCGGGCGGGGCGACCTGCTCGAGGCGGAGATCCTCGCCGCCCGGCGGATCGGCCTGCGCTTCCATCCGGCCCGGGGGTCGATGAACCTCGGGCAGTCAGCGGGCGGCCTGCCGCCGGACTCGGTCGTCGAATCCCATGACGACATCCTGGCGGCCACCCAGGCGGCGATCGACCGCTGGCATGACCCGTCGCCCGGGGCGATGACCCGGATCGCGGTCGCGCCGTGCTCGCCTTTCTCGGTCACCGCCGAGCTCATGCGCGACAGCGCCGAGCTAGCCCGGCGGGCCGGCGTGCGGCTGCATACTCACCTCGCGGAGACCCTGGACGAGGAGGAATTCTGCCTCGCGACCTACGGCCGGACCCCGGCGCAGTACGCCGAGGATCTNNGGCGTGGCGCACTGCCCGACCTCGAACGGCCGCCTCGGTTCCGGAATCGCGCCGGTGCGGGCGCTGCTCGACGCCGGCGCCCCGGTCGGCCTCGGGGTGGACGGCTCGGCGTCGAATGAGTCCGGCCGGATGATCGACGAGCTGCACCAGGCGCTGCTGGCCGCCCGGTTCCGGGGCGGCCCGCTGGCGTTGTCCGCCCGGGCGTCCCTGCAGATGGCGACGATGGGCGGTGCCCGCTGCCTGGGCCGCGAGGACGAACTGGGCTCGCTGGAGGCGGGCAAGCTCGCCGACGTGGCGCTGTGGCAGGTGGACGGCCTGGCCGGCGCCGGTATCGCCGACCCGCTGTGCACGCTGGTCTTCGGCGCCCCGGCCCTGGACCGGCTCTGGGTCGGCGGTAACCCGGTGGTGACCGCGGGCGAGCTGGTGACCGCGGACGCCGTCGACCTGGCGGCGGCCGCCGCCGCCGCCAGCGCGCGGATCGGCGGGCACGTGCGGGCCGGGACCTGACGATGGACCTGCCCGGCATCACGGAGGTGACCGGCGCCCGGCTGGACGCCTGGCGTCCCGGCGACGCCTGGCTGGCCGGCGGTACCTGGCTGTTCTCCGAGCCGCAGCCGGACCTGACGCGACTGCTCGACCTGCGCGCCTTCGGCTGGCCGTCCCTGCGGGAAAGCCCCGACGGCCTGGAGATCGCCGCCACCTGCACGCTGGCCGAGCTGGCCCGGCTGCGGGCACCGCAGTGGCGGGCCGCCCCCCTGATCGGCCAGTGCTGCGCCGCGCTGCTTGGCTCGTTCAAGGTGTGGAACGCGGCCACGGTCGGCGGGAACCTCTGCCTGGCGCTGCCCGCCGGGCCGATGATCTCCCTCACTAGTGCCCTGGACGGCGAGTGCACGATCTGGCGTCCGGACGGTACCGCGCGCCGCGTCCCGGTCGCGGATTTCGTCACCGGCCCCGGCCAGTGCGTCCTGCGGCCGGGTGAGCTGCTGCGGTCGGTGCACCTGCCGTCCAGCGCGCTGGACGGCGTGACCGCGTTCCGGCAGTTCTCGCTGTCACCGCTGGGCCGTTCGGCCTCGGTGGTCATCGGGTGCCGGCCGGCGGCGGGCGGCGGGGGCGACGGGGGCGACGGGGGCGGCCCGCTGGTGATCACCGTGACCGCCGCGACGACCCGGCCGGTCCAGCTCCGGTTCCCCGCGATTCCTGGACCAGACGAGCTGCTGGCCGGCCTGGATGGGTGCGTCTACTACGAGGACGTGCACGGCTCCGCGGAGTGGCGCGAGGCGATCACGCGGCACCTGGCCCTGGAGATCCTCGACGAAATGGCTCAGCTTTGATCATCAACGGCGTCCCGGCGGCGTCCGAACCCGCGCCGGGTCAGTGCCTGCGTACCTACCTGCGGGAGCAGGGCTGGTTCGGGGTAAAGAAAGGCTGCGACGCGGGAGACTGCGGCGCGTGCACCGTGCACGTGGCCGGCCTGCCGGTGCACAGCTGCATCTACCCCGCGGTCCGCGCGGTCGGGCAGGCGGTCACCACGATCGAGGGGCTCGCGGACGGGCACGAGGACCTGCATCCGGTGCAGCAGGCCTTCCTGGCGGAGCAGGCATTTCAGTGCGGCTTCTGCACGGCCGGGATGATCATGACGGTGGCGGCTCTGGACGAGACGCAGCAAGCCGATCCCGGCCGCGCCCTGAAGGGAAACCTGTGCCGCTGCACCGGCTACGGGTCCGTGGCCAATGCGCTCGGCCGCCTCGCGGGCGAGGGCGCCGAGGAGGCAGTGCCGGAATCCCCGCTCGGCGCCAGCCTGCCCGCCCCAGCCGGCCGGCGGATCGTCACCGGCCGCGAGCCTTATGCCCTCGACCTTGCCGTTCCCGGGCTGACGCACATGGCGCTGGTCCGCTCACCGTACCCGCATGCCGAGATCGACGACATCGACACGGCCGCGGCGCTGGCCGTGCCCGGCGTGCTGGCGGTGTTCACCCATCACGACGCACCGCCGGTGAGCTACTCCACCGCGCGCCACGAGCAGATCGCCGACGACCCCTTCGACACCGTGCTCCTGGACCGGGTCGTCCGCTTCACCGGCCAGCGCGTGGCCGCCGTGGTGGCCGAGACGCTGGCCGCGGCCCAGCAGGGCGCCGCCCTGGTGGCGGTCACCTACCGGGTGCTGCCTGCCGTGTTCGACCCCGACGAGGCCATGGCCGCCGGGGCTCCGCTGCTGCACGGCGATAAGACGACGGAGGCCGGGATCGCCGACCCGCAGCGCAATGTCGCCGCGGAGGTGCACGGCGACATCGGAGACGTGGCGGCCGGCCTGGCCAGCGCGGCCGCGGTGGTCAGCCAGAGCTTCGGCATCCACCGGATCCAGCACGCGCACCTGGAGACGCACGCCGCGGTCGGCTGGCTCGACGGTGACCGGCTGGTCGTGCGCAGCAGCACCCAGACGCCGTTCCTGACCCGGGATGCGATCTGCCGCCTCTTCGGCCTGCCCGCTGACCAGGTACGCGTGCTCGCCGCCCGGGTCGGCGGCGGTTTCGGCGCCAAGCAGGAGATGCTGACCGAAGATGTCGTCGCCCTGGCCGTGCTGCGCCTGGGCCGGCCCGTGCAGCTGGAGTTCACCCGGGAGGAACAGTTCTCCGCCGCGACCACCCGGCACCCGATGCGGATCACCGTCCAGGCCGGTGCCAGCAGCGACGGCACGCTGACCGCGCTGGCGATCCAGACGGTGGCCAACACCGGCGCCTACGGCAACCACGCGGGCGGCGTGCTGATGCACAGCTGCGGGGAGTCGATCAGCCTGTACCGGTGCCCGAACAAGAAGGTCGACGGCTGGTCGGTGTATACCAACACCGTGCCGGCCGGCGCCTTCCGCGGCTACGGACTGTCCCAGGCCGCGTTCGCGGTGGAATCGGCCCTGGACGAGCTCGCCCGCAAGCTGGGCATCGACCCGGTCGAGTTCCGCCGCCGCAATGTCATCCGGCCCGGTGACCCGCTGATCTCCGTCCGGGACGAGGCGGACGACGTCCAGGTCGCGAGCTATGGGCTGGCGCAGTGCCTGGACCTGGTCGCCGCCGCGCTGTCCAGCGGCCGCGGCGATCCGGCGCCGGCCGGACCGGGGTGGCTGACCGGTACCGGGATGGCGGTGTCGATGCTCGACACCGTGCCGCCCGGCGGCCATTACGCTCATGCCCGCATCGCCCAGCAGGCCGACGGCGGCTACACCTTGTGGGTGGGCACGCCGGAGTTCGGCAACGGCACGTCCACGGTGCACCGTCAGCTGGCGGCCCACGCCCTGGGCGTCCGGGTGGAGCAGATCGAGCTACGGCAATCCGACACCGATCTGGTCCGCCACGACACCGGCGCCTACGGCTCGACCGGCACGGTGGTGGCGGGCCTGGCCACGATGCGCGCGGCGGACAAGCTGGCCGGCCTGATCGCTGCTTCCCCCGGGACCGGGGAACTGCTCGGCGCCGAGGCGACCAGTGACGGCACGCCCCGGTCCGTCTCGTTCAACGTGCAGGGTTTCCGGGTCGCGGTACGCCCGGCGACGGGGGAGATCCGTATCCTGCACAGCGTGCAGGCGGCGGACGCGGGCACGGTGATCAACCCCCGGCAGTGCCGGGGGCAGGTCGAGGGCGGCGTCGCTCAGGCCCTGGGCGCCGTGCTGTACGAGCACCTCGACATCGACACCGCGGGCCGGGTGAGCACGCGCGTCTTCCGCAGCTATCACCTGCCGCAATTCGGCGACGTTCCGCGCACCGAGGTCCTGTTCGCCACCTCACACGACCCGTTCGGCCCGGCCGGGGCCAAGCCGATGAGCGAGGCGCCGTTCAACCCGGTGGCGCCGGCTCTGGCCAACGCGGTCCGTGATGCGACCGGCCGCCGGCTCACCGACCTCCCGCTGACCCGCGACCGGGTCTTCGCCCAACTGAACAAGGCCGAGCTGAACAGGGCCGAGCCGGGCAAGACCCAATCTCAGTAAGAATCACGACATCAACTCATAACCCACCGGCCACGCCGATGTAACCGCTGGTTGTAACGCTGCCTGTAACTCCCCGGCAACGGAAACGAGGCGGCTATGGTCTCACTCGGCGCCAACCGGTACGGCAAAGCCGAAGTACGCGTGGTGCACGTCGGCCGGGGCGCCGGCCCAGGCGGAACGGACCTGATCCGCGACTGGAACGTCTCGTCGGCCCTGTCCGGAGACCTCGCCGACACCCACCTGACCGGCGATAACTCCAAGGTGCTGGCCACCGACACGCAGAAGAACACCGTGTACGCGATGGCCAAGAAGCTCGGCGGTATCGAGCCAGAAGCCTTCGCGCTCGAACTGGCCGCGCGCTACACCGGCAGCCAGGAGGCCATCTCGCGGGCGCGCATCGCGATCCAGGAGTACCCCTGGGTCCCGGTGTCCGGCACCGGTCATTCGTTCGCGCGGTCCGGGCAGTACACCAGGACCGTCACCGTGATCGACGACGCCGAGCTGGGCCGCAGCGTCGTCGGCGGCGTCGGTGACCTCATCGTCCTGAACACCACCGGCTCGCAGTTCTGGGGCTTTCCGCGCGACGAGTACACCACGCTCGAAGACGCCTATGACCGGATGCTCGCCACCGTGGTCAGCGCCCAGTGGCGGTTCCGGCAGGCGGACGCGGACTGGGGCGCCGTCTTCCCGGCGGCCCTGGACGCGCTGATCGGCGCCTTCGCCCAGACCGAGAGCTCTTCGCTGCAGCAGACCCTGTTCGCGATGGGCAGCGCGATCCTGGCCGCCGTCCCGCAGGTCTGCGAGGTACGGCTGGCCCTGCCGAACAAGCATCACTTCGTCGTGGACCTGAGCCCGTTCGGGATGGAGAACGAGAACGAGGTCTACTACGCGGCCGACCGGCCGTACGGGCTCATCGAAGGGACGGTGCTCGCTGACGACGCACCGGACGCCGGGATCGCCTGGTCCTGAGCGGTTCGCCAGCACAGCACACACAGGGGAGGACGCGTGTCACAAACTGCCACGACGGAGCTCGCGCCGGGTGAGAAACCGGCGAAACATCCGGTGGACCAGGTACCGCCGCCGGGGCGGCTGCTGATCCTCGG
>PMOU01000133.1 GCA_003161205.1 Actinomycetota bacterium
CTGGCCGCCGACCTGGTGGTGACGCTCGGCGAGGCCATGCGCGAGGAGATCCTGGCCCGCGGCGTCCCGGCCGCCAAGGTCCTCGTCGTGCCGAACGCGGTCGCGCCGGAATTCCTGCGGCCGCTGCCTGACGCCGGCGCGCTGCGCCAGGAACTCGGCATCGATCCCGGCGAGTACGTGGTCGGCGTGGTGTCGACCCTGACCCGGTACGAAGGCATCGGCACCCTGCTCGAGGCGACCGGACAGCTCAGGGACCGTGGCGTTCCGGTCCGGGCGCTGATCGTCGGCGACGGACCGGAACGGGCCGCGTTGCAGCGCCAGGCCACCGCCCGCGGCCTGAGCCGAGCGGCCATCTTCACCGGCCGCGTGCCCGCGGCGAAGGTACGCCAATTCCACGCGCTCCTCGATATTTTCGTCGTCCCGCGAACCCCGGATAGGGTCTGTCAGCTCGTAACCCCGTTGAAGCCGGTGGAAGCGATGGCGAGCGGACTATGCGTGGTCACTAGTGAAGTGAAAGCACTCACCGAAATCATCAAACACGAAGTGACGGGGGCGCTAACAGTTCCGCAAGATCCGGTGTCACTCGCCGATCGCCTGGAATTCCTGTTTTACAGTCCCGATATCCGACGAAAACTCGGTGACAATGCGCGTGAATGGGTGGCCAGGGACCATACCTGGGCCCACAACGCGGCACGTTATCAGGATGCGTACGCGCGCCTGGGGGCAACCTAGGTAGGGGTTGAGCGGATATGCCGGGGCAGGACGTGCTGGTGATCGGACTCGGTTACGTCGGCCTGCCGCTGGCCGTCCAGGCGGCGCGCGCGGGGTTCCGGGTGACCGGCTACGACACCAGGGCCGAGATCACCTCCGGCCTGATGGCCGGCTGGTCGCACGTGGACGACGGCAGCGACGCCGAGGTGGCCGGGATGGTGGCGCAGGGGTTCCGCGCCGTCGCCGACGAAACCCAGCTCGGTCCGCACGATGTCATCGTCATCTGCGTGCCGACGCCGTTGTCGGTGGCGGACGGCCCCGACCTGAGCGCGGTCCGGGCCGCGACGGCCACGGCGGGCCGGCTGCTGCGGCCGGGCACGCTGGTCTCGCTGGAGTCGACCACCTATCCGGGCACCACCGAGGAGGTGGTCCGCCCGCTGCTTGAGAAGGCGTCCGGGCTCAGCGCGGGGCTCGGTTTCTCGCTCGCGTTCTCCCCGGAGCGGATCGATCCGGGCAACCCCGACTACGGCTTCGCGAACACGCCCAAGATCGTCGGCGGGGTCACTCCGGCCTGCGCGGACGCCGCGACGTCGTTCTACGAGCGGATCTGCGATCAGGTGGTGCGGGCCAAGTCGGCCCGTGAGGCCGAGATGGCCAAGCTGCTCGAGAACACCTACAGGCACGTGAACATCGCCCTGGTCAACGAGATGGCGATCTTCTGCCGGGAGCTGGAGGTGGACCTATGGGACGCGATCAGGTGCGCCGCCACCAAGCCGTTCGGCTTCCAGCCGTTCTACCCGGGTCCGGGCGTCGGCGGCCACTGTATCCCCATCGACCCCAACTACCTCAGCTACAAGGTCCGCACGCTCGGCTACCCGTTCCGCTTCGTCGAGCTGGCCCAGGAGATCAACGGCCGGATGCCGGGCTACGTCACCGACCGCGCCGCCGAGCTGCTCAACCGCAATGCCCAGCCGCTCAACGGGGCGCGGGTGCTGCTGCTCGGCGTGACCTACAAGCGGGATATCGCGGACCAGCGGGAGTCGCCGGCCCGGCCGATCGCCCGCAAGCTGCGCGCCCGCGGCGCCGCGGTCGCTTATCACGATCCGTACGTGCCCGACTGGCAGGTAGACGAGCAGGCCGTGCCCCGCGCGGAGGACCTCGACGCCGAGGTGGCCACCGCGGACCTGGTGATCCTGTTGCAGGCGCACCAGGTCTACGACCTCGCCCAGGTCGCCCGCACCGCCCGGCTGATGCTCGACACCCGCGGCGTGGTCCCGCAGAGCCCGGCCGCGCCGCACGTCGAGGCGCTCTGAGCCGGGGAGGGGACAGCGCGATGCGGGTGCTGGTCTGCACGATCGTGCACCATCCGGCGGACGCGCGCATCTTCCACCGGCAGATCGCGGCGCTGCTGCAGGCCGGCCACCAGGTCAGGTACATCGCCCCGGTCGATACAGCGGATTTTCCCGAACGATCGTGGGCCGGAGCGCACGTCACCCCGGTGCCCCGGGCGGTCGGCCGGCGCAGGCTCGGCGCCCTGCGCGCGGCCCGCCAGCAGCTCGCCCGGCACAGCGCGGACGCCGACCTGCTGCTGATCCACGATCCGGAGCTGCTGCTCGCCCTGCCCCCCCGGAGCAGGCGGCCCGCCACCGTCTGGGACGTGCACGAAGACACCGCCGCCGCGCTCAGCACCAAACCCTGGCTGCCGGGTCCGCTCCGGCCCGCGACCGCCGCGACGGTGCGGACGGCCGAACGGATGGCCGAGCGGTACCTGCACCTGATCCTGGCCGAGCACGGGTACGTGTCCAGGTTCCGGCGGCCGCACCCGGTGGTGCCGAACACGACGTACGTGCCGGATACCCCGGCTCCGCCGGACGACAGGCGGCGGGTGGTGTACGTCGGCCACCTGTCGCCGGACCGCGGCACCGGGGAGATGATCGAGCTGGCCGCGCTGCTGCGCCCGCACGGCATCACGGTTGAGCTGATCGGCCCGGCGGACGGCCGGGCGCGGGCGCAGCTCGCGCCCGCCCAGGCGGACGGCCTGATCCGCTGGCACGGCTTCGTGCCCAACGACCGGGCGATGCCGATGGTGGACGGCGCGCTGGCCGGCCTGTCCCTGCTGCAAGACGAGCCGAACTTCCGGCACTCCCTGCCCACCAAGGTGGTGGAGTACATGGCCCGCGGCGTGCCCGTGATCACCACGCCGCTGCCGGCCGCCGCCGAGCTCGCCCGCCGTCACGAATGCGGATTCGTGGTGCCATTCCGTGATCCCGGCGCAGCGGCGGAAGCGGTGCTCGAACTCGACCGGGATTCCTCCTTGCGCGCGAAGATGGGACAACGCGGGCATGAGGCGGCATATTCTTCTCTGGGCTGGCCTTCTGACGCCCGCGCATTTGTCGCCCAGCTAGAATCGTGGGCCCAGGAAAAATCACCCTCAGGTCATTTCGCGATTAACCGGCGTTCACCTTCTGGTCACGCGTGCGCGCGCTTATCGCGCGCGATCCGCTCTTCGCCATCGCGCTGACGGCCGGCGCGGGCCTTCGGCTGCTGGCCATGCTCGGCTACCCCGGCGCGCTGTGGTTCGCCGGGGACTCCTACGTCTACCTCGGCGCCGCGCTCCGGCTGCGGCCCGACCTGTCCAAGACGACGGGCTACTCGCTGTTCCTGCGCGCCCTCGAGCCGCTGCACAGCCTGACCCTGGTCGCCGGGGTGCAGCACCTGATGGGGCTGGCCGTCGCGGTCATGATCTACCTGCTGGCGCGGCGCAGCGGCGTGCCGCCGCGCTGGGCCACGGTGGCCACGCTGCCGGTGCTGCTCGACGGCTTCGAGATCGAAGACGAGCACATGGTGATGGCCGAGGCCCTGTTCACCTTCCTNNCGGCTACGCCGTCGACGTGCGCAGCGAAGGGCTCCCCGTGCTCGTCCTTTTCCCCGCCTTCCTGCTGCTGCGCGGCCTGCGGTCCGGGGGATGGCGGAAGTGGGGCGGATGGCTGACCGCGGGGGTGATGGCCGTGGGCTGCGTGCTGCCCGTGGCCGCCTATGCGGCCTGGTTCCACTCCTGGCGCGGCGACTACGCCCTGACCCGGTCCGAGGGGTTCTACCTATGGGGCCGGGTGTCCTCCTTCGCCGAGTGCTCGGTCATCAAGCCGCCCGCCGACGAGCTCAGGGTATGCCCGGCCGGGTCACCGTCCAGCCGCACCCCGCCCGGCGATTACATCTGGCACGCGCCGCAGGTGCGCGACATCGCGGGCGGGCCGGTCAGCGTGGCCAACGACCGGCTGCTCCGCGACTTCGCCATCCACGCGGTCGAGGCCCAGCCGCTCGGCTACCTGCACTCGGTGCTGAGCGGCCTGGCCCTGTCGCTGGAGTGGCCGCGACGGCCGTAC
>PMOU01000531.1 GCA_003161205.1 Actinomycetota bacterium
CCGGCCTCACCTTGCCCGGCTTCGCCAACGGGCACTCGCACGCCTTCCACCGGGCGCTGCGGGCCACCACCCAGGCGGGCCAGGGGACGTTCTGGACCTGGCGCGAGCGCATGTACGAGGTCGCGGCGCGGCTCGACCCGGACAGCTACCTCCAGCTGGCCCGGGCCGTCTACGCCGAGATGGCGCTGGCCGGGGTGAGCTGCGTCGGCGAGTTCCACTACCTGCACCACCAGCCGGACGGGCGCCCCTACGCCGACCCGAACGCGATGGGGCAAGCCCTGGTCCAGGCGGCAGCGGAGGCGGGCCTGCGCCTGACGCTGCTCGACACCTGCTACCTGACCGGCGGCCTGGACTCCTCCGGGGTGCTGCCGCTGACCGGCCCGCAACTGCGGTTCAGTGACCGCGACGCGGTGCGGTGGGCGGGCCGCGTCGACGAGCTCAAGGGTGATGAGCACGGCCTGATCTCGGCGTACGCGCGGGCCGGCGCGGCCATCCACTCGGTCCGCGCGGTACCGCCGGAGCACATGCACCCGGTCGTGGCCTGGGCCCGCCAGCGGGGGGCCCCGCTGCACGTCCACATGTCCGAGCAGCGGGCCGAGAACGACGCGTGCCGGGCCGTCTACGGCGTCTCGCCCGCCCGGCTGCTGTACGACGAGGACGTGCTCGGGCCGCGGACCACGGTCGTGCACGCTACCCATGTCGATGCCGCTGACCTGGCCCTGCTGGGCGGCGCGCAGGTGTTCGCGTGCCTGTGCCCCACCACCGAGCGCGACCTGGGGGACGGGCTCGCCCCGGCGCGGCCGCTGCAGGCGGCCGGGTGCACGCTCACCCTCGGCTCGGACAGCCAGGCGGTGGTGGACCTGCTCGAGGAAGCCCGCGGGATCGAGTACGCCGAGCGGCTGGCCCGCCGCTCGCGCGGGCATTTCACCGCCGAGGACCTGCTGCGGGCGGCGACCTCGGCCGGGCACGCGAGCCTGGGCTGGCCCGATGCGGGCGACATCGCCCCCGGAGCGTGGGCCGACCTGGTCACCGTGTCGCTGGACAGCGTGCGGACCGCTGGCGCCGGCCAGGGACTGGCGCTCGAGGCGGCGGTCTTCGCCGCCACTGCCGCCGATGTGCGGAACGTCGTGATCAGCGGCCGGGATGTCGTCCGCGACGGCGCCCACCTACTAGTCCCAGATGTCCCCGGAGAGCTCACCCGTTCCATCCGTACCGTCCTGTCCTGAGACAATGGCCGGTATGAGCGAGGTTCCCGTGGTGGATCTGGGCCGTGGCGTCGCGATGCCGATGGTGGGATTCGGCACCTGGCCGCTGAAAGGCCAGCAGGCGTACCAGGCCGTCCGGCAGGCGCTGCAGGCCGGTTACCGGCACATCGACACCGCCACCGCGTACCAGAACGAGGACCAGATCGGCCGCGCCATCGCCGACAGCGGCCTGGACCGCGGTGACATCTTCATCACCACCAAGCTGCCGCCCGGCAACGCGAAACGCGCGCGGGCCACCATCACCGAGAGCCTGCGCGCTCTCGGCACCAGCTACGTGGATCTCTGGCTGGTGCACTGGCCGCCCCGCCGGCGGGCCTCGCCCCGGCTGTGGCAGGACTTCCTGGCTATCAGGGACGAAGGGCTGGCTCGTTCGGTCGGGGTGAGCAATTACAGCGTGGCCCAGATCGATGAGGTCACCCAGGCGACGGGGGAGCGGCCGGCCGTCAACCAGATCCCGTGGAGCCTGCCCCGGTACGATCCGGCGCTGCTGGCCGCGCACGCCGAACGCCGGGTGGCGGTCGAGGGCTACAGCTCGCTCAAGGGCACCAACCTACGGGATCCGGTCCTGTCCGAGATCGCCGGCCGGCACGGGGTGACGACCGGACAGGTGGTCCTGCGCTGGCATCTTGAGCTCGGCATCATCGTCATCCCCAAGTCCGCCCGGCCCGAGCGCATCGAGTCGAACCTGGACCTGTTCCGGTTCTCCCTCTCCGCCGAGGAAATGGCCCGCCTCAACCACCTGTAACCTCCCGCGGCCAGCCATAGTGCCGCAACACGGTGCCAATCGCAACTGGTTGTCCACAGGACGGCAGCCAGGGGCCAGTTATCCACAGGAACTCGGCCTGGCTGGCCTGGCCACCGGCATTCCGGTCACCGTGGAGAGACCCGGTGGCGTCGGGCCGCCGGGAATCCCAAGGAGGATCGTAATGAGCCAGGGCGGATATATCACCCTCGTCGGCTTTGTGGCCCAGGACCCCAGGCAGCGTGAGATCAGGGACGGCACCCGGGTCACCGACTTGCGCGTCGGCGCGACACCCCGGATCCAGGACCGGGCGACCAAGGAGTGGCGCGACGCGGATACCACGTACTACGACGTCACCTGCTGGCGCAGGCTGGGCGACCACGTGCGCGCCAGCATGCGCAAGGGTGACCCGGTCATCGTCAAGGGACGATTCAAGGCCAATACCTGGGAGGACAAGAACGGGCAGCCCAGGACGGGGATCGCCATCCTGGCCGACACCGTCGGGCATGACCTGAACCGGGGCACCGCCAACTACATGCGCCCGCAGCCTCAGGCGGTGAGCGCCGAAGGCGACCCGGCCAGGAGCTGGCCCGCGGACACCAGCGAAACCCGGGACATGACCGGAGGGTCAGGCGGGATATTCGACGAAGAGGCGATCGAGCAATTCGGCCGGGACCTGGACGATGCTGGACTCGCCGCGCAAGCACTGGAAGAGGACGAGGAAGCCGGTGCCGCCGCGCCCTTCTGAGTGCTAGCTCCAGATAACGCCTCGCATCGAATCCACTCTCCTCATGATCGGCCGACCGGACCGGACCGGACCGGGGGGCTGGGCTGGGGCGGGTCTGTCGGGTGCCGCACGGAGCGGCTGCGCCCGGGTCATAGCGTAGCGATCCCGTGCGGCACCAGCGACACGAAACACAATCACACTGGTGTCTTTGAGTAACGATTCCCACATGCCTGCAGGTACGCGGATGGCCGGAAAATCCGTGCTGGGCAACATATCGGTTCTGCGACGTGGCGAACGTTACGCACCTATGCTGTTACCTAAAGTGATGTCGGTAACAGGCCGCAAGGGCTTGGCACATGATGGGCAGAGAGCATGTCAGCTGTGCATGAGGCGATAGGACAGCGCGAGAAGCGCGTGTCGCACCGGATCACGTCGCCGTCGTGCTGGCCACTTTTTGCGCTTCCCACGTCACTCATCGTATATATCGGAGTCACCCTCGCCGCTGATCTGGCCCTGACCGGCTGGGAACTGGCGGGAATCAACAAGCCGCAGGCCGGCAACGTGATCCTGTTCGCCGTCTTGCTGGCCGCCGCGGTGATCTGCATCGAGGCGATGCGGCGGCTCGGCCGGCCGCCTGGCGTGTCCCGGGACCTGCTGTCCGCGTGGTGGCTCCCTATCGCGCTGTTGCTGCCGCCGCTGTACGCTCTGCTGGCTCCGTTGATCCTCGGCGGGGTGCTCTACCTGCGAGCGCAGCGGATACCCGGCCACCGCCGCGTGTTCAGCTCAGCGGCGCTCGGGCTCGCGGGCGCCGCGGCATCGGCCACGTTCCATCACAGCTTTCCCAAAGCTGCCGTGGCGGTGACGCTGGCGGGCTCGAACGTCTGGCTGACCCGCCCGCCCGTAGTGCTGACCGCGATCGGGTGCGGTGTCCTGTTCGCCGTGGTGAACGCCTGTGTCGTCGCGGCCGCCGCGCGCCTGGCCGATCCCGGGGTGCCGCTGGCGAAGGTGCTCTGGGACCGGGAAAGCCTGCTGCTCGACCTGACCGAAACATGCGTCGGCGTTCTGGTCGCGCTCACCTGCACGCTCAGCTTCCTGCTGCTCCTGCTGGCCTTGCCGCCGGTGATCATGCTGCAGCGGAGCCTGATGCACCAGCAGCTGGCGACCGCGGCCCGTACCGATCCGAAGACCGGCCTGCTGAACGCCATCGCGTGGCAGCGTCAAGCCGACCTGGAGATCGCCCGGGCGCTGCGCTTTGAGACGCCGCTGGCCCTGCTGCTCGTCGACGTTGACTACTTCAAGCGGGTCAACGATAACCACGGTCACCTGATCGGGGACGAGGTCCTCAGGGGGCTGGCCGCCGACCTCAGGCAGCAGGTCCGTGAGTCCGACGTGGTAGGCAGGTTCGGCGGGGAAGAATTCACCGTGCTGCTGCCCCGGACCGACGCCGCCGGCGCCTGCCGGATCGCCGAGCGGCTGCGCTGCAGCGCGAGCGGGGTGAGTGTGGCCACCGACCAGGAGAAGGTCCAGGTCACGGTCTCGATCGGGGTGGCGGTGCTCGGCCAGCACGGCAACGACCTCTTCGAGCTGCTCGCGGCGGCTGACGTGGCCCTGTACCGGGCCAAGGACGCTGGTCGCAACCAGGTCCGGCTGAACTCGTCGGCCCAGGAGCCCGCCCGGACCGAAGCCGCCAGGGACAAGGACGAGGCAACGGACGCGTGCCCGTAGGCTTAATCCATGCCGGAGTACATTTATCAGATGCGTGCTGTGCGCAAAGCGCACGGCGACAAGGTCATTCTCAACGACGTCACGCTGGCGTTCCTGCCCGGCGCGAAGATCGGCGTCGTGGGCCCGAACGGAACCGGCAAGTCGACCCTGCTCAGGATGATGGCCGGGGTGGAGCAGCCGTCCAACGGCGACGCCCGCCTGATGCCGGGCTTCACCGTGGGCCTGCTCGACCAGGAGCCCCAGCTTGACGAGACCAAGACGGTCCTGGGTAACGTCGAAGATGGCGTGGCCGACACCAAGAGGCTGCTCAACGAGTACAACGAGATCGCCGA
>PMOU01000200.1:0-9260 GCA_003161205.1 Actinomycetota bacterium
CAGCAGCGCCGCCCGGGCCCGGACCAGGTCCCGGACCGCCTCCTCCGCCTCGGTCGGCACCCGGATCGCCGTCAGCTCCCCGGCCCGGTGCAGCCGGGCCAGACGGCTCGCATCGCGCCTGTCGGTCTTGACCCGGTCCCCGGCCCGGCGCGGGATCAGCGACGGCGCGACCACGTCACAGGCCACCCCCATCGAGGTCAGCAGCCGGTGCAGCTCAAACCCGCACGGCCCCGGCCTCCTAACAAGCCCGCAGCGCCGCCGGGTCGCCCAGCCGGCCGACCAGGTGGCGCACCGAGCCTTCCTCGTTCCAGATCCGGTCGACGACCGGGACTTCGCCACCGGGCATCAAGATGCCCACCACGATCGTGTTCTTCGAGGTGTCCATTCCCAGATGGATCGACCCCGCCGCAGGTGTCACACTGGACATGACGGCCGGTGCGGTCGGAATACCGGCTGCCGGGCGCCGGCATGCCGGTCCCGCCCGCCGACGCGGTGCTGGCGTGCCCGCTGACGTTCAACAGCGTCAACAAGTTCGCCCATGGTCACGCCGACAACTTCGCTATCGGCCTGCTCTGCGAGATGGCCGGTTACGGCGTCCCGGTCGTCGTGGTCCCGCACTGCAAGCCCCAGCTCGCCAGCCATCCGGCGTTTGCCGCGAGCCTGGAAACCGTGCGCGGCATGGGGGTGCGGGTGCTGTTCGACGCAGATGCGCCGTATGAGCGCAGGCTGCCGCCGTGGAGTGAGGTCGTCGAGGCGCTTCCGGTCCGGGCGGGTACCGCATGACGGCCGCCGGCCGCGAGGTCGCCGGGCAGCGGATCGCCCGGGCCCGGAGACGGCGCGGCCTGTCTCAGTCAGTGCTGGCCGGGCTGGTCGGCCGGTCAGAGTCGTGGCTGTCGCAGGTGGAGCGGGGCAAGCGCGGCGTCGACAGCCACAGCGTCCTGACCCGGCTGGCGGAGATCCTGCGCGTGGACCCGCAGGACCACATCCACAACCAGATCGCCCGGATCACCCAGACGTTCCGCGACGGGAAGTGGCTGGCCCTGGACACGGTGAGCGTGCGCGCGGTCCTCGGCGCCGTGCAGGCGATCGCGGCGACAGCAGTGGAGCGCGAGCTGACACGCGAGTTCAGCGTGGACTGGATCCGGCGCGCGGACGGGCGCGGGAACGAGATTGACGGCGTAACCCAAGAGCAGATGGACGCGTTTTCCAGGCGGACCGTTCAGGTGCACGAGAAGGAACGCGAGCTCGCGCAGGCATGGGAGCTCAAGCACGGCCGCCTGCCGACGTCGCGTGAGCTGCTGCACATCGCCAACGACGCCACGCTGCAGTCACGCCAGGGCAAGGACGCGGGACCGGTCGACTGGGACGCGCTGGCCGCTCGGTGGGACGCCACGCTCAGCGGCGAACTGGCCGCTATCGCCCCGGCGGTGTCGAACGCACGCGGCCCGCAGGCGCAGGCGGGCGAGCACCATGGTGGCCGGTCACCGGGCGGACCACCCACGCCCGAGGCCCAGGCGCGGGCGCTGGCCAAGGCCCTCGTCCTGGTCTCGGACAAGCACCCGGCCTGGACCCGGCACGACTTGCTCAAGCAGCTGGCGTTGGTGCTGCCGCCCGAGACGCGGCATCTGAGGCCGGAGGATGCGCAGGAGATGCTGCTCGGCCTGGCCGAGGAGGCCCTGTCCGGGCGGACCGGGGAGGTGGTGTGCCTGGTGGCCCCGCAGTGGCCGCCGCTGCCCGCGTCGCTGCGCCGCGAGCTGGATGGCCGCAGCGTATACACCCGGCTCGGCGTCGCGCGGTTCGCGACTACCGCGCAGCTCTCGATAGAGGACAAGCTGGTCGCCCACGCGCAGGCTCAAGGCGCACCGCGGGTGCCCAGCGAGATAGCGGCGCGTCGGCTGGGCGCCGCTCCGGCTGCGCTCGAGGCGCAGCTGCGCGGTCCCGCGAACGATGCGCACAAGCATCCCGCGCCGCGCGGGCTGCGTCTGGACCAGGCCGCCGCCGTCTGGCACGTCCTGACCTCGGCTCGCACCGTCGAGGTGATCAGCGGCCCCGCGGGAACCGGGAAAACCAGGGTCCTCGCCACCGCCGCCCAGATCTGGGACGGGCCGGTGCGCCCCGGCCGATCAGGCCACCGAGCAGGCCGCCCGCGCCTACGTCGCCAGCTACCTGGATGGCCGGGACGTCATGCTGATGGCCGCGGACTGGGCCCGCTGTCGGGAACTCTCACAACAGATCCGCGGCGACCTGATCCACCTCGGCCTGGTCGACGGCGGCCGGACCATCCGGATCGCCGACGGCGCCGAGGCCTCCGCCGGGGACCTGATCATCTGCCGTCGCAATGACCACCAGGTCGAGGCAGGCGAGCCGGGCCGGGCCCTGGCCAACGGGGGACATCCTCCGGATCGAGGTCATCACCAGCCGCGGCGTCATGGTCCGCCGCCTCCTGGAGCCGGACCGGACCACCGGGCAGCGGCGGTTCACCAGCCAGGTCTTCCACTACGCCGGCTGCCAGTCATCCGATCTCGCCTATGCCATCACCGGGCACTCCGCCCAGGGCGCCACCGTGCACACCGGGATCGCGGTGGTCACCGGGAACGAGGACCGCCAGTGGCTGTATCCGGCCATGACCCGTGGCACCGACGCCAACCTGGTTTTCGTGGTCACCGCCCCGGGCTGCCCTGCCGACCAGGCATCCGGCGTCCGGCGCGCCCCCGGACTCGGGCGCTTCCAGCGCATCCGTCGTGATCGCCAGGGATTCCCGGCGGCCCGGCCCGCAGCGGGTCCCGGCGGCCCGGAGCCGCGCGAGCCGATCGCCGTGCTGGCCGACGTCCTGGGCCGCGACGGCGCCGAGCTGTCGGCGACCCAGACCCGGCACCGCAACCTCGCCAACGCCGACCACCTGGCCGTCCTGCACGCGATCTGGTCCGCCGAAACCCAGGACGCCCGCCACGACCGCTACCGCGAGCTGGTCACAGCCGCGCTACCGCCTGGCCACCGCGGAGAGCTATCGCACCAGGCCCGGTGGCTGTTCCGCACCCTGCGCGCGGCCGAACTGGCCGGGCTGGACCCCGCCGAGGTCACCCGCACAGCCATCGCATCCCGCGACCTGGCCGGCACCCGCGACATCGCCGCCGTCCTGGACGCCCGGATCCGGCCGCGCGTCTACCCGCTGCTCCCCGAGCCGCCAGGCCCCTGGACCAGCCGCGTTCCCCAGCTGCCCGACCCCACGCGGCAGGCCTACCTGACCGGCATCGCGGTCCAGATGGACGACCGCACCCGGCGACTCGGCCAGCACACCGCCCAGACCGCACCCGCCTGGGCCACCAATGCCCTGGGCCCCGTGCCCCCCGGCCCGGCCGCCCGCCGCACCTGGGAACACAAGGCCGCCTCGATCGCGGCCTACCGCGAGATGTACAGCTACGGGCACCCCCGCGACCCGATCGGCCCCGAACCCAGCCGCGAAACCCCGGACCAGCGGGCCGCCTGGCACGAGGCCTTCCTCGCCCTCGGCCCCGTCGACGCCGACCAGGGCGCGATCCGCGCCGCCGCCGAGGCTGTGGCCGCCCGCAAGGCCGGCGATCAAGCCCGCGCCGGACGCCAGGAGACCCTGGCCGCCAGCTACCAGGCGATGCGCGACCACTACCAGCACCAAGAGCAGGCCTTCGCCCAGACGATGGCCGACCGGCAGCAATGGGAGCACGCCACCGCCGGTTCCCGCGGCTTGGCCATCGCTGCCGACGCCGAACTACGCCGCCGCCGCCCAGACCGGAATATCGATCCGCTGCGCTCCGCCGAGCCCTCACCGGCCAGCGGCACCGAACGCGAACAGGTGCACTTGGTCTCAGACGAGAAGCTCATCGAGACGGCGGCCCGGATTCGTGACCTGGCCGCGCAGCACAAGGCCCTCCTCGCCAAGATCGCGGAACGTCAGGAACTGAGGGTGCCCAGGGACGATCCCGGCTGGGGTGATATCGGCGAGGCCTACAGCTCCTGGAATCCCAGATGGGATGCCATCCTCCAGCCACCCAAACCGGCAATCACGCCCTCGGCCACGATCCTCCAGCTCGCCGCCGACCACGACGCGGAACCCGAAGCCGCAGACTGACCGGCCGCAGCTCACGGATTTCAAAGAGCATCGGTTACTCACTGTCCACCAGAGTCTTTACCTGGGCTTCACTGGCTACGTTCACCGGGTCGCCCATGAATCATCCCGGGTATATCCGTGTGGTCTATGCCGCGGCGTCCGGGTCATCTTCTGGCCAGAGCTGGACACTCCGGCTGGCGGCGTCGAGGATCAGTTGTCCGTCGATGCCGGTCCGCGTTTGGCCGATTCCGTACACCGGCCACTCGCAGATGAACTCCAGCGGCCCGGCCGGGGGCAGCGGCCATACCCACCACCGCAAGAGCTGGGAGTGCGAGGTGCCGCCGCCACCACGTGACTGCAGGATCGGCCCGGTGGGTTCAGAGTCACCGTGTGATCTTCCACTGATGGCTGTGCGGCCGTCGGAGAACTGCACGCTGATCGGGAAGTCCTCCGGCTCCCTGAGCCTGCGCCTGCGCATCTCCGGCGTAGGGTCTTGATCGAGGCCGGGAGTGCCCGGCCGGATGCGGCGGGCCAGGAAGAATTCGAATCCCCTGGCGTAGGCCGCTATTCCTATGATTGCTACCGCGGCTTGGTCGGACCGGTCAAAGTGAAGGGTATCGATCGGCACGATGCCAGGAAGCTCCGCCTCCGGTGCGTACCACGGGTGATGCACCCGGCGCGGCACCGGTTCGGAGGCTGGTGACTTGCGGAAGAAGGGCATGGCACCAGCCTTGACCCGTGTTCCCTTCGGTGCAACCGGACCGGTGATCAGTGCAGGAATTATGAAGTCTTCTAACCCGTAGGACTGGGCGTACTGTCCAGAGTTGTCCACCGTTGGCTGTCCGCTGGGCGGATGTTCCAGAGCCGTCTGTGCATGTCAGGTCTGGTCGGGCGGCCTGGCAGCAGTGTCGGCAACGGTGACGTCTCCCAGGGAAGCGTCATCTTCAAGCTGGTACTGCATAGGCCCCATCTCTGGAACCTAGAAACCAGGCCCGTGTCGGTTATCGATCGTACAGCCGGCGCGTGTTAGAATCCAAAAATTATTCGAACACATGGTTGATGTTAGGGGGCAACGAGGACGTGAACCGTTGGTCGCCAACTCGCGCGGCCATCCGTGCGGGTACGCGTAACATTGCTTCTCATCCGTTCCGGCCGCCAAGCGTGCGTCACCGACGTCGCACGACAGGAGTCTCATGGATCGAGATGAGGTCAAGGAATTTCATTTCATCACGCCGATCTCTAACTTGGGCTCGATCCTGATGCACGGGATCTTGAGCCATGATCGCGCGGCGCAACTTGAGCATCTTTCGGTCGCCCTGGAAACTGTTCAAGATAGGCGCCACGTCAAGCCAGTGCCTGGCGGGTTGAGTCTGCACAGCTATGCGAATCTCTATTTCGATGCGCGTAATCCAATGATGTCCCGCCTGCGAGATCGTGCCGATCTGGTCGTGGTGCGAGTTTCTCCGGCCGTTCTTGATATACCTGACGCGGTCGTGAGTGACGGTAATGCAGCGGCGGCAGGTACGCGGTTTTATCCGTCCCCCGAAGGACTGCGTCATCTCGATTCAGGGCTAGTCTTCGCGCATTATTGGACTGACCCTGACTACTGGCAGATGAAGGAAAAAAAGCGTGTCCGATGTGCTGAAATCCTAGTGCCGAATCTGATACCATCGACTTATATCAATGGCTGTTACGTCGACACAGAGGAGAAGAGCAGAGAGTGTCTAGGATTGTTTGAGGACTTGCCCACGGCAGATGTTCGCAGGGAGATCTACTTCAAATGAGTAACGTGCGGATACTTGAAGGTGACCTACTAAAGTCGAACATGCACGCCCTGGTCAATACAGTTAATACTGTCGGCATCATGGGTAAGGGCGTAGCGCTAGCGTTCAAGAAGCGATATCCCGAGATGTACCAAGACTATGTGAAACGCTGCGACCGGAGTGAGGTTCGTCTAGGGGAACCCTACGTTTACCGTGCCGATGATCATGTGGTCGTCAACTTCCCGACTAAGCAGCACTGGCGTTCGGTCAGCCGTCTAACCGACATAGAGGCTGGCCTGGACTATCTCGAACGTCACTACAAGGAATGGCAGATCAAGTCACTAGCGGTACCGCCTCTCGGCTGTGGCAACGGTCAGCTTGAATGGCGCGTGGTCGGTCCCATCCTGCTTCGCCATCTCAAGCGCCTAGAAATCCCGGTCGAGCTATATGCGCCCCACGGGAGCACGCTCCTAGGAGAAATTCAGCTAGATCTGCTCGATCAAATCGATCCTCAGAAGGAGCACCAGCAGTGGCGGCTAGAACCATGGCTCGTAGCGATCGCCGAGACAGTTAATCGATTGGAATCTCTGCGTTACCACTGGCCCGTCGGCCGCATAATGCTCCAGAAGATCGTGTATTTCGCAACAGTATCCGGACTGCCGACTGGCCTGGAATTCCAACGAGCTAGCTATGGTCCGTTCGCATCTGATCTTAAAGCTGCGGTTGGTCGCATGCAGAACAACGGAATTCTGACAGAGCAGCCTCGTGGCAAAATGATTGAGATACGTACCGGTCCAGCTTTGGATGACGCGCGCGTAAGTTACCAAGACCAGCTCGAAAAGTGGGGCGATCTGATTGATCGACTCGTCGATTTGGCGGCTCGATTTGATACGAAGGACGCCGAGATAGCTGCATCGGTCCACTATGCTGCTCAGGATCTTCACAAGCAGTTGGACCGCAGGCCAACCGTTGCTGAGGTCGTCGATTACGTTGATGACTGGAAGCGTCGGCGTAGTCCAAGGCTAGAGCGCAATGACATCCTTCGAGCCGTTGTAAACCTCGGTACACGGGGTTGGCTGCAAGTCGATCCCGACAGTACGACTGAGCAGGCAGTAGATGACATTGTAAGTGGCTGTGCATTAACTTCCCTTAGCATGAGTTGAGCGCTCTCCAACGCCGTCGCCGCAGGTCCCTGGCAGCTCCGCCCAACTGTTCGGCCGCCTTCTTCCTCAAATGCGCTAAATCCCGGGTGAGTGGTGCCGGGTGAGTGGTGCCGGGCGCAGCGAAGCCGCCTTGATCTAAAAGCTGCACAATCCGGCACTCGGTCCACTATGGGCCGGACGGACCCGACAGCAACGCTGCCGAGCGGAACGGTCCCGCGTCACTGCGGTTCTGGAGGTGCCAGCCAGAGGGCCTGGAGATCAGCCAGTCAAGAGCCAAGTAGCTACGATTCATACTCTGACCTGCTGTTTCTTCGCTACCGATCATAGGAAAATCGGTCGCTTCCGGCTGCGGCGATGATGTGCATGGCAAACCCGAGCGTCACGAGTCCCGTCGCGGAGCCCAGAAAGACGGCTCAAAGAGCCAAGCAAAGAGCCAACGGAGTCAGACTCCGGGCGACGCCGACCGACAGTCAGCGAAAATCCCTGCAGGTAGATCGCTCTTCGGGCGATTTCGGGCGACGTAGAAATACGCAAAAAATTTGGTTTGCATCCAGAAGGCCAGGGGTTCGAGTCCCCTTAGCTCCACGGCTACCTCGAACAGCATCCATCACCGGGCTTGCAAGACGCGAAGCTCGCGGAGGCTGTCGACGGTGTCGGTGATCGTGGTGTGCGCCGGGCGCGGCTGCCAGCCGAGTTCCTGCTTGGCACGGTCGTTGTGGATCGTGAGCGGCGTCGGGTCTTGGCCGGGAGCCTCCTGGAGGGTGACGTTGGCGCCGGCCGCACCGAGATAGTCGCGGATCGCCTCGGCCAGGCCCAGCCAGGTGATCGTCGGCCCGTCGGCCAGCAGCAGGTAACGCTTGCCGGCCGCGCCCGGCGTGTCGGCCGCCTTGAGATGGGCGTCGGCCACATCGCGCACGTCGGCCACGCCGAAGCGCTGGCGCGGCAGCGCCGGCATGGTGCCCTCAGCGATCGCCTTGATCGCGACCAGGGAGGAGCGCAGCGCGGTGACCAGCGTGGGGCCGATGATGAACGTCGGGTTGAGGACGACCAGCTCGATCTCGCCTGGATGTCGCTCGAGGTAATCCCAGGCGGCGCGCTCAGCGATCGCCTTGGAGCGCGGGTAGGGCGGCAGGCCAGGCGTGTCGGGATCGGTCCAATCCTCCTCGGTGTAGTCACGGACCGGCTTGGGCGAGTAGCCCACCGCGGCGAAACTCGAGGTCAGCACGACGCGACGCGCCCCGGCCTCGCGGGCGGCCCTGAGCACCCGCAACGTGCCCTCACGGGCGGGGACGATCAGCTCGTCGGGATCCTCCGGCTGGGCCGGCGGGATCGGGCTGGCGACGTGATGGACCTCCTCGACATCGACCATGGCTCTGGCCCAGCCATCATCGGTGGCGAGGTCGGCTGCGACCACCTCCAGTCCGCTGTCGTCAGCATCGCCACGGCGCACCGCCTCGCGGATACCAGGCTCTGAGCTGGCTGAGCGCACCGTAGCGCGTACCTCCCGTCCCTGCCGGAGCAGCGCCGCAATCACCTGGGTCCCCAGATAGCCGTTTCCGCCGGTTACCAACACCCTGCTCATCGCAGCGCCACCTCCTCCAGGCGCGGGGTGATGGCCCGCACCTGCTCGTTTACCTCTGGTTCGGCGTCGGATGGTTCGGCGTCGGAGACAGCAAAGCAAACCTCAAGCGCTTGAAGTCAAGGGCCGATCGCGAACTTCAGGCACGGCTCCTAGGGCGCGTATCCCAGCACGGGGCTCATCGCAGCACGACCTCCTTCAGGCGGGGAAGCATGTCCTGCACGAGCAGGTTCGCCGTGGCCTCCGCGTCGGTATCGCCGCGTTCGCGGGCGTCCCACAACGCCGCCTTTGCCCGCAGATAGTCCAGATGCGTCCGGAGCGTGCCGATCTCCGCCTCGATCCGCTCGGCGTGACGCAACAGCAGATCGCGCTGTTCACCGGCCGCCGCATGGCCAAGCTCACGGTTGGCCTGGTAGGTGCGCATGTCCTCGATCCCGACACCCATGGCGCGCAGGCACGCCAGTGCCTGCAGCTTGTCGAGGTCCTCGTCGCGGTACCGGCGGTGCCGGCTGCTGGCGTCACGGGCAATCGGGCCGATCAGCCCGACCTCCTCGTAATAGCGCAACGTGGGCTCACTCAGCCCGCTGCGCCGGGACACATCCTGGATCGTCAGAGCTGCCATGAATGCAGCGAAACACCTCAAGTACTTGAAGTCAAGCGGTCCTGGGCTT
>PMOU01000200.1:9358-10224 GCA_003161205.1 Actinomycetota bacterium
CCGAAGTGCAACGCGGCCGACCGCCGCGTAAGGTTCGGCGGATCAGCCCTGGAGCCTGCCCGGGCATGGTCAGTTCTGGATAGTGGGCCGGATGGTGATGTCGCCGATCTCGACGTCGTCGGGCTGCTCGATGGCGAATGCGATGGCCCGCGCCACGGCGTCGGGGCCGATACCGAGAGTAGCCATCCTGCTCCGTGCCTGTTCACGGAGGCCGGGGTCGTCGATGTAGTCGATGAGTTCGGTGCGCACGTACCCGGGCGAGATCGACGTCGTGCGCAGGACGCCGTCGGTGGACTCCTGGCGCAGCGCCTCCAGCAGCGTGCGGACCGCGTTCTTGGTGCCGGCGTAGACCGCCTGGCCCGGGACGATCTTCAGCCCCGAGGTCGATACGGTGGTCACGAAATGTCCGCGTCCCTGGCGGCGGAACACCGGGAGCGCGGCGGCGATCCCGTGCAGCACGCCGCGCAGGTTGACGTCGATCATCGCCTCCCAGCTATCGACGTCAAGGTCGGCCACCGGGCCGGTCCGGGCGATCCCGGCGTTACTGACCAGGACGTCAAGGCGTTCGAACCGCTCGACCGCCGTGGCGACCAGCTGCTCGAGGTCGGCGCGCCGGGTGACATCCACGGGCAGCACCTCCGCGCGGCCGCCCGAGGCGTGGATGTGCTCGGCCAGTGCCTTGAGCCGGTCGGTGCGCCGGGCACCGAGCACCACCGCCGCGCCCCGGCCAGCTAGTTCCAGCGCGGTCGCCTCGCCGATGCCGCTGCTCGCTCCGGTGATCGCGACGACCTTGCCGTTCACTCCGCTCATCCGCGTGCCTCCTGCCTTAAGCTGACAATTGTCCGCGCTGCTTGGCGTGCTGTCAC
>PMOU01000428.1 GCA_003161205.1 Actinomycetota bacterium
CCCTTCAGCGCGTGCTCCCCCGCATCGGCGAATCCGACCGCACTGCCGGCCAGACGCTGCGTCGCCGCATCGGTCAGCACCTGCCCCGGCTCCGCCGCGGACTGGACTCGGGCCGCGGTATTGACCGCATCCCCGGCCACCATCCCCTCACCGACCGCTCCCAAAGTGACCGCAACCTCCCCGGTCACCACCCCCGCCCGCGCCGCCAGCCCCGGCACCCCCGCCTCGGCTCCCAGTGCCTCCACCGCGCTCATCAGGTCAAGCGCGGCTCGCACGGCCCGCTCCGCGTCCCCCTCGGTCGCCGTCGGCGTCCCCCAGACCGCCATCACCGCGTCTCCGATGAACTTCTCCACCACCCCGCCGTACCGGCTGATCACCGTCCGCGCCACCCCGAAATAGCGGGACAGCAGCTCACGCACCGCCTCGGGATCCCGGGCTTCNNTCGCAGAACAGCACCGAGCACAGGCGACGCTCCGCCACCGGCTCGGACCCCATAACGCCCCGCCCAGTAGCCGCTGGCACGCCGATAACCGCAGGAGAAGTTGGCGTGGCATCGCTGACCGCCGACCCGCAGGCACGGCAAAAACGCTTCCCGGGAGTCACCGGCGCACCACACGACGGGCAACCTCCCGCCGGAGCGCCGCAGTCCTCGCAGAACCGGTCGCTCTCCCCCAGAGACGCGCCGCACCGCCCGCACCTCACCTAGCCCTCCCAACGCCCAGTGCGATAACTGCGTCAAGCTTCACATACCCGCCGGCCATTCGCCATCCGGCGGACAGGCACCGCCGAAAACAACGCCGATGGCAGGCGATCTGAGCTGGCTGGAAGCAAGCACCAGGGCCCGTTCGGAATAAATATAAGTGTCAGCCGGGGACGGTGAACCTCAGGCGGTCCAGGCGACCGGGAGCTGCTTGACCCCCCGCTGGAAGTTCGAGCGCAGATAGGACGGCGGGCCGGCGTAGGTCAGCGACGACGTGCGGGCCAGCACCTCGCCGAACAGCGCGCGCAGCTGGGCCCGGGCCAGGTGGGCGCCCAGGCAGAAGTGCGGACCGTGACCGAAGACCAGGTGCGGGTTGGGGTGGCGGCGGAGGTCGAAGCGGTCCGGGTCGGCGAAGACGGCTTCGTCGCGATTGGCCGAGGTGAAGGAGACCACCACCTTGTCCCCGGCGCGGATGCGCTGGCCGCCCAGGTCGCAGTCCTGCGTCGCGGTCCGGCGGAACGTCATGACCGGCGTCCACCAGCGCAGCATCTCATCGGCCGCGGACGGCATCAGGGCCGGATCGGCGCGCAGCTGGTCCTGCGCGGCGGGGTGCTCGAGCAGGGCGATGCACGCACCGGGCAGGCCNNATGTTCTCGAACTCGGCCGCCGAGACCTGGCCCCCGCCGTCGTCCGCCTGGGCCAGCAGGATCGACATCACGTCATCGCCGGGACGACGGCGCTTTTCCTGGGCGAGCAGGTGAGCGTAGGCGTACAGGTCGGGCATGCCCTCGCGGGTGCGCGGGTCGGGCATCCGGCCGTCGCGGTCCGGGACCGGCCGCTGTCCCAGTGCCTCCCGGGCCATGGGCGTCCCCGCCGCCGGGTCGAACTCGGCCGAGGTGGCGTAGTCGGGGTCCTGGTAGCCGATGACCCGGTTCGACCAGTCGAAGAGGAGCCAGCGGTCCTGTTCGGGCACGCCGAGCACGTCGGCTAGGGTCAGCAGCGGCAGGTCGGCGGCGACGTCCTTGGCGAAGTCGCACTCGCCGTTCCGGCTGGCAAAGACGCGGTCGCAGATGGCCCGGGCGTGACCGCGGATGCGCTCCTCCAGCTGGGCGACCGCCCGCGGGGTGAACGACCGGCTCAGCAGCCGCCGCAGCCGGGAGTGCTCCGGCGGGTCCATGTTGAGCATCATCCGCCGGACGTAGCCGAGTGCCTGCGGCGTGGCCGGGTCACGGATCTGGGTGGCGCCGGCCGCGGAAGAGAACAGCTGCGGCCTGGTCAGCACCGACTCGACGTCCGCGTGCCGGAGCACAAGCCAGAACCCGGGGCCTTCGGGCCAGCCCAGGACCGGGATCTCCGGCACCCACGCCACCGGGCTGTCGCGGCGCAGCCGGGCCAGCGCGTCGAAGGGCACTCCGCGGACGTAGGTGGCGGGGTCGAAGACGACCTCGGTGTCCGGCCGGGCCGCCTCGTCGGGCTCCCGTTGTGGCTCCTCTTGGTTCTCCTGCGGCCGCGCGGTCACGGCTGGCCCAGGAACTCCTCGATGGAGGTCGCGAGCACCACCGGGCATTCGAACATCGGGTAGTGCCCGGCGTCGGGCAGGATGGTCAGCTCGGCCTCGGGGAAGAAGACCGCCCAGGTCTGCTCCATCACGTCGGCGGACATGGCCGGGTCGTTAACCCCCACGATCAGCTTGACCGGGGTGCTGGTGTCCGTCTTGACCTGTTCGGAAAAATCATCCTGGGCCCACGACCGCAGGTACGCGCCGACGGCCTCGACGTCGGAGTGCTCGAGCGAATGCTGCACCACCTGGTTGATGAAGGTCTTCGTCAGCTTGTTTCCGGTGGTGAAGTCGATGATCGCGGCCCGGTTAGCCGGGTTGGCCGCCGCGCCGGAGAACAGCGCCCAGCCCTGGGCGTCCATGGGCACCGCGGTGGCGGGCACCGCGTTGAGGCCGACCAGCGTGCGCACCCGGTCCGGNNCGAGCGCGTCGGCCGCGGCTTCGGCCATGGTGAACGCGCCGGCCACCTGCTTGCGGTCGCCGTAGCCGCGCAGGTCCATGAAGACATAGGTGTAGGCCGACCGGTCCAGGAACTCCGGCAGCGAGCCCCAGCCGCGGGCCGACCCGAACCATCCGTGCAGGGCCAGGACGTGGTGGTCCCCGGATCCGACCGTCACGTGTGAAACGGCCATGCTGCCTCCCGCATTGAGCGCCGTTGCTGCCTCATGCCGACTCTAGCCGGAATGGCATCCGGCCCGCCTCATTCCAGGCGGGTGCTAGCCCCCGGTCCGGCGCGGACCGCTTTCGGCTTGCCGTTGGCTGTCTCGCGATATATCGTCTAGTTACTTGGGATTCCCCGTTCTGGCTTTACGGAGGGCACGGATGGCTACGGGATACAACGTGCGCGTCGGGGATGCCGATCGTGACGCAATCGCCGCTCAGCTGCGCGAGCACTACGCGGATGGCAGGCTGACGCTCGACGAGCTGAACGAGCGTCTTGACCAGACGTTCGCCGCGAAGACGAAGGCTGATCTGAACACGGTGATGCGCGATCTTCCGCACACCGCGTGGCAGGGGCAGCCCTGGCAGGGGCAGNNCTCGTCTGGGTCTTCGTCATTCTCGGCGCCGTCTCCTTGTTCGGTATGGGCGGCGACAGGCCGTTGTTCGTCGTGCTGTTTATCGCGGCGCTTGCGCTGTTCAGGAGGCTGTTCGGGTTCGGCAGGCGACGGGGAGCGGGCGGTTCGCGGGGACCCCGCGGACCGCGAGGGCCACGACGTCGCAGGTGATTCTCGTTACCTGCGGCTTCCGCTGCGGGGCGGCTCGACTTATCGTTGCGGTATGAGCTAGTCGGCCTGCGACTTATGGGAGCCGATGACGAGGAGATACGACGTCCGAACCGGAATGGTGAACGAGGACCCCGACGCGGAGCAGCCGCGCGAAGAGCTGGTACCGGGATGGCATGTGCCCGGCCGGACCCGGTACGACTACGACGTCCGGATCGGCGACGCGGAGCGCGATGCCACCATGGTCCAGCTGCGCGAGCATTTCGTGGCGGGACGGCTGACCTTTGATGAGCTGACGGAGCGGATCGACACCGCGCTCACGGCCAGGACGCAGCGTCAGATCGATGCCCTGATGGCGGATCTCCCCCGGCCGCCGCGGCCCGCCCGGTCTGCTGGGGGCTCGAGGGGTGCTAGGGACAGCGCCGCCGTCGCGGCCCAGGCGCCGGATCCGGGTCGTTTCCTCGTCTT
>PMOU01000568.1:0-241 GCA_003161205.1 Actinomycetota bacterium
CGGTGTTGACGTGCACGTACATCGCCGCGGCGCAGGCGTTCCACGAACCTGAGCAGGCCAGGAATTCCCGCAGCGTCGGCAGCAATTCGGCCCGGTGCCGCTGGTCATAGGCCAGCAGCGGACCGAGCATGCGGTCACGGAAGGAGCGCAGCACGCTGCCGGGGACGGTCGCGAGCAGGAGCTCGTGCGAGGCCACCTCGTCGCTGGTCACGACCGAGATGGCCGTATCGCCGCGCAGGGC
>PMOU01000568.1:253-10828 GCA_003161205.1 Actinomycetota bacterium
CGCGAACACATGAGCCGCCGGGCCGGTACCGTCCGGGCCGGTACCGTCCGGGCCGGTACCGCCGGAGTCCGGTTCGGCTGCCCCGGCCGGCAGCGGGATCAGCAGGATGATCTCCTCGCCGAGCTGCCCGGCGAGGAGATCATCCGCGAGCGGCATGGCGAGTTCCTCGGCCAGCTCAAAGCGCCAGCGATCGGCGTTCGGGCCCGCGACCCGGCTCGATTCCGCGCACATCGCGGCGACGAGATAGCGGCCGTCCGGCGGCAGCCCGACCGCCCGCATCAGCGAGGCGACCTCGACCGGGGCGGCGCCTTCCCCTCCCCCGGACGCCAGGATGGTGATGATCGCCTCGGCGAGCTTGCGGCTCCCGGTGCGGCTGGCCTCGAGCCTGGCCCGCTCGAGCGCGACGTCCGCGGCGAGTTCGGCGACGGATTCACGCAGCTCATGCGACCAGTCCTGCTCCCGCCCCGGGCAGGCCAGGAACCAGCCGGTGATCCGCGGTTCGCTGCCGACGCCGAACAGCGAGTACTCCCGGGGGCCGGCCTTCGGCGCGCTCAGCTCCGTGACGGCCGGGAGCCGGTCAGCCTTGAGGTACCCGCAGGCCAGCTCGAGGGCGAGCGGCCTGGGCAGGGCCACCCCGGTGCCGCCGACGACCCGGCCCATCCCGGTCAGCAGCCAGCACTCGGCGCCGATCTCGCGACCCATCAGGCGGAACATCTCATCCAGCCCGGCTCCCTCGGCCACCGCCGACAGCAGCAGCCTGCGCCGCCCGAGCACCCGGGTCATGGCGGACGCCCGGTCTCCGTTCAGCCGGCGGCCCACCTCCTCGGTGACGACGGCGAACGAGGTCTCCGCCGGTACCGCGAGCAAGGTGAGACCGTGCCGTCCGCACGCCTGGATCACCTCGGGCGGCACCTGACCCAGGGCCTCCCCGGCGCCCAGGACCGCGGTGCCCGCCCTGGCCAGGACGGTCACGAACCGCTCGGCGTCGCCGGGCTCGCGGCACCACATCAGGCCGGTCAGCACCAGGTCCCCCGGCGTCAGGTAGCGGCCGGGGTCGAGCAGGTCGGTGGTGTACACGTGCTTGATCGCGCGGTCCAGGCCGGTGACGTCGGTCAGCAGCCGCAGACCCAGACCCGGCACGCCGAGCAGCTCCCGTACGCGCACGGAATCACCCTCCTGGTGATGAAGCGTTCCTGCGCACGATAACCGGCCATTGTTTAGCGAAAGCTACAAATCGGCGCGAGTCAGGTTACAGCTGTTAAGCGGTTGCACAGCTACCGGGCGTCTGGCCATCCCCGGTTCAATGTCGCAGTGGTTGGATGTTCGCATGGCGCACCCCAGTCCCCCGACGGCCACCCTGGCCGCCTTCAACGCGGCCCCGGCCGAGGTCGCCGAGCGGGACCTCCTGGCCTGCTGTGCCTCGGCAGCGTTCGCCCGGGCGATCGCCGCCGGGCGCCCGTATGCGGACCCGGCCGCGCTCCGCGAGGCGGCCGACGCCGTGTTCGCGACGCTGAGCTGGGACGATATCGTCGAGGCCATGGACGCGCATCCCCGCATCGGTGACCGGGCCGTCAGCGCCGGATGGTCGGCGGCCGAGCAGTCAGGCGCCGCCGCGGCCAGCGACCAGGTTCGCCAGGGGCTGGCCGCGGGGAACCTCGCCTACGAGCAGCGCTTCGGTCACGTCTTCCTGATCTGCGCCAGCGGCCGTTCCGGGCCGGAGATGCTGAGCCAGCTCCGGGCCAGGCTCAGTAATGATCAGGAGGCCGAACGGGTCGTGGTGCGTGCCGAACTGCTGAGCATCACCCAGCTGCGGATGGCGAAGCTGGTGGGCGCGTGACGCTGTCCACGCACGTGCTCGACGCGACGACCGGGCGGCCGGCGGACGGCCTGCGGGTGCGGCTCGAACGCGCCGGGCCGGACGGGTGGACGCCCGCGGGTGAGGGGACGACCGGCTCCGACGGGCGGCTGCGGCTGGCCGGTGATTCCGGCGTCTACCGCCTCACCTTCGACAGCGGCGCGTACTTCACGGCGCGCGGATCGGCCACGTTCTACCCGGAGGTCTCGGTCACCTTCGAGATGACCGAGCCGGACGGGCACTACCACGTGCCGCTGCTGCTCAGCCCGTTCGCCTATTCCACCTACCGGGGGAGCTGACCGATGGCCATCGTGCTGGGCGCTAACCAGTACGGGAAGGCGGAGATACGCCTCCTGCACGTCAGCCGCGGCGGCGACCAGGAGGCTCCGCACACCGTCACGGACCTGAACGTCACCGTCACGCTGTCCGGCGAGCTGACCGCGACCCACCTGACCGGGGACAACTCCGCGGTGCTGGCGACCGACACGCAGAAGAACACCGTGTACGCCTTCGCCCAGGAACACGGCGTCGGCGCGATCGAGGATTTCGCCGTGGCGCTGGCCCGGCACTTCGTCGAGTCGCAGGCGGCGATTACCCTCGCCCGGGTCACGGTCGAGCAGTACCCGTGGGAACGGCTCGACGGCCATGCCTTCGCCCGGTCGGGCCGGGAGGTCAGGACGGCGACGGCCAGCCACGACGGCACCGGCACCTGGGTGGTCTCCGGGCTGCGCGACCTGACCGTGCTCAAGTCGGCCGGGTCGCAGTTCCGGGGCTTTCCCCGGGACCGCTACACCACGCTGGCCGAGACCTCGGACCGGATCCTGGCGACCGCGGTGCAGGCCCGGTGGCGGCACGCGAGCCCGGCGCCCCCCGAGGCCCAAGGACCTGATGGGGCCGGAGGGCCTGACGGAGCCGACGGGTGGAACGCGTCGTACCGCGCCGCGCGGGACCTGATGCTCGCGGCGTTCGCCGACACGTACAGCTCCTCGCTGCAGCAGACGCTGTTCGCCATGGGCCAGCGGGTCCTCGACGGCCGGCCGGAGATCGCCGAGATCAGGCTGTCGCTGCCGAACAAGCACCACTTCGAAGTCGACATGTCGCCGTTCGGCCTGGTGAACGCCGGTGAGGTGTTCTACGTCTCAGACCGGCCCTACGGGCTCATCGAGGGCACAGTCGTCCGCGACGATGCCCCGCCAGCCGGGCAGGCCTGGTAGCCCATGCCGCACATGTTCCTGAACGGCGGCGGGATGAGCGGCGGGTCCCTGCATCACCTGCTGGCCGGGGCACCCCTGGTCGCCGAGACCCGGACTGCGCCGCGCTACCTGCTCTACTCGGTGGGCGACCGGTACCCGGCCCTGCAGCCGTGCCCGCCGGAGGCCGGCCTGGGCGCCGCCATCGCCGGGGAGGTGTACGACCTGCCGCTTGACCTGCTCCGCGACGATCTCCTGCCGGCCGAGCCGCCTGAACTCGAGCTCGGCGTGATCGAGCTCGCCGACGGCGGCGCCGCCCTCGGCATGATCCTGCGCCGTCCGTGGCCCGCGACGGACGACCTGACCGACATCACCGCCTACGGTGGCTGGCGCGCCTACCTCAGCCGCCACCCTGGCGGCGAAGGGCGCTAAGGCCGCTCCGGACGCAGAGCGCTCCTGACGCAGTGGCGTGTCAGCGGGGTGTCAGCGGCGTGCGGCGCGTGTCAGCGGCGTGTGCGGCCCGTGTCAGCGGGTGCGGGCACGCTCGGTGGCATGACAGAACTAGCGATTGAAGCTACCGGACTGACCAAGTCCTTCCGCGATACGAAGGCCCTCGCCGGGGTCGACCTCTCGGTGCCCCGGGGCAGCGTGCTCGCCGTGCTCGGGCCGAATGGCGCGGGCAAGACCACCGCCGTCCGCATTCTGGCTACGCTGCTGCGCGCTGATGCGGGGACGGCCCGGGTCAACGGGTTCGACGTGCGCACGCAGCCCGGCCAGGTACGCGAGAGCATCGGGCTGACCGGCCAGTTCGCCTCGGTCGACGAGGACCTGACCGGCACCCAGAACCTGGTCATGATCGGCCAGCTGCTGGACCTGCCCACGCGTGCCGCGCGGCAGCGCGCCGCCGAGCTGCTCGCGTGGTTCGACCTGACCGAGGCGGCCGGCAAGGTGGCCAAGCACTACTCCGGCGGCATGCGGCGCCGCCTTGACCTCGCCGCGTCGCTCGTGGGCAGACCGCAGGTGATCTTCCTGGACGAGCCCACCACCGGCCTTGACCCGGCCAAGCGCGAGGACATGTGGGACGTGGTCCGCAGCCTGGTCGGCGACGGCTCGACGGTGCTGCTCACCACGCAGTACCTGGAGGAGGCCGACGCGCTCGCCGACGAGATCACCGTGATGGACCACGGGCGGGTGATCGCGCACGACACCCCGAACGGGCTCAAGCGGGTGGTCGGCGGGCAGCGGCTGACCGTGCGCCCGGCCGACCCGGCCCGGCGCGGCGATCTCCTGGAGGTGCTGCGTGCCATCAGCGGGCAGGTACCGGAGGCCGACGGGCGCGGCACGGTGACCGTGCCGGTCGACGGCGACGACGTGCTGCCGGACGTGGTGGCGCGGCTGCGCGCCACCGGGATCGCGGTCGAGGAGTTCTCACTGCACCTGCCGAGCCTGGACGAGGTCTTCTTCACCCTCACCGGGACCCGGTCCCAAGACGACGACCAGGAGGCTCTGGTATGAAAAGGCGTTTCCGGCTGCGGCCCGCGCTCGTGCTCTGCAAGCGCAACCTGATCAAGCTCACCCGCACACCCGAGCAGCTCATCGATGTCACGTTGCAGCCGATTATCTTCCTGGTGCTGTTCCTGTTCGTCCTCGGCGGCGCGATCGCCCACGGCTCGCGCCACGGCTACCTCCAGTACCTGCTCCCCGGCCTGATCGGCCAGACGATCGCGATGAGCAGCATCTCGATCGGGCAGAACATGAACGCCGACATCGCCAAGGGGGTGTTCGACCGCTTCAGGTCGCTGCCGATCGCCCGCTCCGTGCCGCTGGTGGGGGCGGTGCTCGCCGACTTCTTCCGGTACCTGCTGCTGTGCGTCATCTTGGTGGGCTTCGGTTACGTGCTCGGCTTCCGCATCGGGACCAGCCCGCTGCTGCTGCTCGCGGCACTGGGCATCGCGATCTGCTTCGCCCTGTCGTTCGCGTGGGTCTCGTTGTGGGTCGGCATGACGGTGCGTACCGCCGGCGCGGTGCAGGGCGTGATGTTCCTGCTCATTTTCCCGCTGTCGTTCGGCAGCAACGNNGTGAACGTCAACCCGCTCTCGCATCTGGTCAGCGCGATGCGCGGCCTGCTGCTCGGCGGCCCGATCGCCACCCAGATCGGCTGGACGTTCGCGTGGGTCGCCGGGCTGCTCGTGGTGTTCTTCCCGCTGGCGCTGCGCGGGTACATCCGCCGGACCTAGCCCAGGCGAACCTAGCCCAGGCGAACCTAGCCCAGGCCGGCCGGGTCCAGGCCGGCCGGGTCCAGGCGCTCGATCGCCTCGGCCCGGCCGAGCGCCTGTCCCCGGGCATGGCAGCCCGCGTAGCGGTCCGCCCCGAGAGCCGCACGCAGCCGCGGTACCAGCATCCCCGCCGCCGCATCGGTCGGGTCGGCGTAGCCGCGCACGGCGGCGGTGGCCCCGAGCAGTTCGGCGGCCAGCTCGGGCTGGCCGAGCGCGAAGGCGAGCTCGGCCGCCGTGCCCGACGCCATCGCAAGCAGTGGAATGTCGTGGGTGCCGACCGCCGCCTGGTACGAGCGGCTGGCCTGCTCGCGGGCGCGCGGCAGGTCCTCGTCGGCGATGGCGATCCGCGCGCTCGTGGCCGCCACGATGGCCTCCAGGTGCTCGCGGATCGGGTGCGTGGGACCGAACCGCGCCAGGTGCCGCTCCGCAGCCGCGTACAGCGGGCGCGCCGCGTCGATGTCGCCCCAGGTGACCTCGAATTCCGCCCACCAAGCGGCGGCGATACCCCGGTCGATGGGCGTCCCGCCGGACTCCGCGAGCGCCCGGGCGGCCGCGGACAGCTCGCGGGCCGTGGCCAGGTCACCCCGCCGGACGGCGATCTCGGCGAGCCTGAGCTGAACCTCGGACAGGTCTTCGTGGGACCCGAGTTCGGATAGCAGGCGTCTGGCTTCGTCGTACCCGGCGCTCGCGCCATCCAGGTCGCCGTCGAGCAACCGGATGCCGGCGACGATCTGCAGCGCGTTGGACAGTCCCCACCGCTCGCCGAGCGCGCGGAACCGGTCCAGCGCCTCGGCGACGGCGATGCGCATCTGGACGAGATCCCCCTCGTTTTCCGCGGCCCTCGCGGCCGACAGCCAGGCCGCGGCGACCAGCCACTCATCCCGGCCGCCCCGCGCCTGGTCAAAGTACAGCCGCTGGCGCCCGTAGTCCTTGATGAACATCGCGTACACCGGACGCAGCAGCCCGGCGACCGGGTATCTCTCGATGTCAAGGGCGTCCAGCCGCTCGGTCAGGCCGGGGTCGGCCGTGGCCGCCCCGTCCGCCACTGCCCCATCTGCCACCGCCCCATCCGCCATAACGCCTGCCGCCACCGCTCCTGCGGCCGGGTCCTCGGCGGCCGGGTCCATGACGCTGGCCACCAGGTGGAACGTCTCGGCGATGGTCCGCAGGCTCGCGTCCGCCTGCCCGGGCACCGCGAGGGCCTCGCCGATCAACTCCGCCACGTCCGAGTTGTTGCCGAACAGCATCGACATGACGGCGAGCGAGACCGCCAGGCTGAGCGCGTTCCCGGCTTCGGCGGTGTCGCACCAGTAGCGCAGCGCGGCGAGGATGTTGTCCCGGTCGGCCCGCAGCTCCCTCAGCCAGCTCAGCTGGTCGCGGGTCAGCAGCCTGGGCTCCGCCTCCCGCATCAGGCCGGAGTAGTACGCGGCGTGCCGCCGCCGTAGTTCGCCGACCTCGCCCCGCGCGGCCAGCTTCTCCGCGCCGTACTCGCGGATGGTCTCCAGCATCCGCAGCCGCATCCCGTCGCCGAGCGGCTGCAGCAGCGATTTGTCGACCAGGGACGACAGCAGTTCATCGGCCTCGGCGGCGGTGAGCTCCCCGCCAGCGTGCCCGCCGCCCGCGCACACAGCGCCGACCGCGGCCGGGGTCGCCCCGGCGGGGAAGACGGAGAACCGCTCGGCGAGCAGCCGCTCCGCGGGGGTGAGCAGCTCCCAGCTCCACTCGACCACGGCGCGCAGCGTCCGGTGCCTCGGCAGTGCCGTGCGGCTGCCGCCGGTGAGCAGCCGGAACCGGTCGCTCAGCCGCCGGGAGATCTCGGCGAGCGGCAGCGTCCGCAGCCGGGCGGCGGCAAGCTCGATCGCCAGCGGCAGGCCGTCGAGCCGCCGGACAATGTCGACGACCAGCGAGCGGGTCTCGCCGTCCAGCGTGAACTCCGGGCTGACCGCCGCCGCCCGATCGGCGAACAGCCGGACGGCGGGATCCTCCTCCAGAGGCGGGACGACGAACAGCGACTCCCCGGTGATGCCAAGCGGCTCCCTGCTGGTCGCCACGATCCGCAGCTCGGGGCTGCGGGCGAGCAGCGCGTCCGCCAGGTGGGCACATGCGTCGATGAGATGCTCGCAGTTGTCCAGGACCAGCAGAGCGCGGGCATCGGCTAGCCCCTCGAGTAGCCGGGTGCGTGCGTCGCGGCTGGTGATCCGCTGTGTCCCGTCGGGCAGCAGGCGTGCTTCCCGCAGGCCGATCGCGCCGAGCACCGCCTGCGGTACGTCGGCGCCGTCGGTGACCGACGCGAGTTCCGCGAGCCAGATCCCGTCCGCCACCTCCTCGAGTGCGCTGTCCCGCACCGCCGCGGCGACCTCGGCGGCGAGCCTCGTCTTGCCGGCACCGCCGGGACCGACCAGGGTGATCAGACGGCAGGCCTGCAGCGCCTTCCCCACCCGGACGACCTCGTCCGTGCGGCCGACGAAACTGGTGAGCTGCGCCCGCAGGTTCGTGCGGGCACGCCCGGCGGCCGCGACCGCCGGGGCTATCTCACCGCGCAGCACTTCCAGGTGGACGTCCCGCACTCCGGGTCCCGGGTCAATGCCAAGCTCGTCGGCCAGCCGGGTCCGCAGCGCCTCGTACGCGGCGAGCGCATCCGCCTGCCGTCCCGTCGCGGCCAGCGCCCGCATCAGCAGCCCGGCGAGCTTTTCGTGCAGCGGGTGCTGGGCGACCAGCGCCTCAAGCTCGCCCACGCGGGCGGCGGCCCGGCCCGCGTCGAGCTCCCGCATGAGGTAGGTGACCGACGCGTCCAGCCGCAGTTCCTCCAGGCGGCGGGCGAACGACTCGGCGAAGTCCCCGGCATCAGCGAGCGCCGGCCCGCGCCACAGCGCCAGGGCCTCGGCCACGGCCCCTTCGGCGACGAGCCGCTCGAAGCGCAGCGCATCCACGTCGTCGGGCGTGATCGCCAGCCGGTACCCGGCTCCCGACTGCTCCACGGTCGCGGCCCCGCCCAGGGCCCTGCGGGCCCGCGAGACCAGGGTCTGCAGCGCGTTTGCCACCTCGGCGGGGGGCGCGCAGTCCCAGACGGCATCGGCCAGCACGCCGGTGCTCACCGGCTGCCCGCCCGCCAGCGCCAGCCGGGCGATCAGGCCGCGCAGCCGCGCGCCGGGGACAGCCACGGGCGCCCCGCCGTTGTCATGGACCTCCAGGGGCCCCAGTATCGCGACCTGCACAGTACTTATTGTGCCCGCGGCGGCGACCGTCCAGGTTTACCAGCGGGTCCCCGTCGTTTCGTTGAAGACTTTCTGGCACCCGCGCAACGTGGGCCGCCGGCGGTGCGTCTGAATGGCATGCGGGGCGCCTGGCGGCCGGCCTGAGGGGCTGGCCCGGCTGGATTCCGACAGCACGGGCGTGCCGGTGACCGGCGCTGCGCTGTCGCCGGACGGAAGGATGCTCGCGCTGGGTGCTGCGGACGCAGACGGCCCGGTTCGGTGACGACGCTGATGCCCAGGATGCGATCACGTCGACGTGCCAGGTGCTGTCGGTGGCCGGCGCCGGTGACCAGGTGCTCGTCCAGGCCTTCGCGTTCGGCCGGATCGATAACGGCGTCTTTACCTCGCTGCCCGGCACGACACCTCACGTCCTGCCGGTCTCCGCAGCGTGGTGACCGAATTCGCCCCCAGCAGCATGGTGCGCAAAGTGTACACTTTGAAGTCATGGACGAGTCTTACAGCCTGACGTCGGCCCGGGCACATCTGGGTGAACTGGTCTCCCGAGCCCGGTATTCGCATCGGCCGGTGGCGATTACCGAGCACGGCAAACCCTCGGTCGCCATTATCAACATCGACGACCTCGCCGATCTGGAAGACCGGGCCGCCCTGGCCGCTCATTACGCGGCCCAACTGGCTGGACGTGACGGCGTCCCGCTGGCTGACCTGGATGCCGCCCTGGACGAGATGGACGCCAACGGCTCTCGATGAGCCTCACTGTCGTCGTGCAGGAGACCGCGCTGCGGGCACTGGCCCGGATCCGCGCCGAGGACAAGGAGGGCTTCGCCTCGATCAGGCGGGCGCTAGGGATGCTGACGGATCAACCGCGTCCGGACCAGGCTGTGGCGTGGGGAGGCAGCGGGGTCTATCGTCTGCGTTTGCCCGGCATCCGGATCCTTTACGAGGTGGACGAGGACGCGGCAACCGTCTACGTCATCAACGTTGCCGTCACGATGTGACTCAGAACCGGGCTTTGAGCTCTTCTAGTTCTCGGGCCCGCTCGCCGAGCTTCGCGTAGGCCGGCCGCTCGCGGATGCGGGCCAGGACCCAGCCGATGGCTTCCGCGCGGCTGGCCGCGGTGCCCGCCATGATCACGGCGCCCTGCGGGCACAGTCTTGTCAGGCGGCGCGCGGCGACACTCAGTACCACCCACACTCATCAGTGTGGCGTGCATTGATGACACGGAGGTCCTACGCCGGGATTCGCTCCCGCTGTTCGGGGCGTACGGCCATCTGCCACCCGTAAGCGCCATCACCAGTAGCGTTGATAGCTGTGACGGCCCATGAAAAGGCCACCGCTACTGCCCTTTCCGGGTCGGTCTCCTCTACGTACAGCGTGAACCGGACTGTCCTAGCTGGCCGGTCAGACTCCAGTGTGAAGGCCATGAGGTTTGGCGTATTTACACAGATCTCGTTGAGCTGCTGGCCGACATGAGTCACGCTCTGGGCCATGTCCTCAGCCGAGGTAGCCGCTATGGTCGCCCTCAGGCCGATCTGGAACGCTGTCATTGCGCTCACCTATGCCTTTCCAGCCATCGCTCTAGCTGCCTGACAATGAGCTGCCACACCGTGGCATTGGGCACGATGTAACTCTGGAACTGAAACGTATGCTCGTTATCCGGCGATGCAAGTTCGTAGACGCCATTGAGAAGCACGATGACAAAGTCATCCCGGTTCGCTTGACGGAACAGGCTCTCTACGTGGCCGTCCGGATGTGGCGGCCAGGTGCGGTAGGGTTCGTGCTCCACGTTGAGAGTGTACCGGCCCGTAGAAATCCCTGGTCAAGGCCGTATCTGGCGGTTCCGAGTTCTGGTGATCCTGCGCGGGAGCGCCGGTGACGCCAGCCAGGAGCGCCTCGTGACCTGCGTCTGCCGGTCTTGCCCGGCGGTCGCGCCGTCCCTCACCTACCGCGCGGTATGCCCGGATTGTTCTGAAACATTACCGGTAAGCCCCGGGCCGACCTCGCCTGCGCCAGACACCCCTAGACCGAAGTTCCCCCTGCGC
>PMOU01000670.1 GCA_003161205.1 Actinomycetota bacterium
CTGCGGCTGCATGACCTGCGGCACGGATGCGCGACCTTCCTGCTTGCCCAGGGCGTGCCAGCCCGGGCCATCATGGAGGTGCTCGGGCATGCAGAGATCGGCGTCACGATGAATACCTACACGAAGTCTCGGGAATTGCATCAGCCGGGCGAGAAACTGCAGGTCAGCAGCTCACAGGATCGCCGGAACGGCGTTCCGCTCGTCCTGATGCCAGCCCTGTGACCTGGCAAGACCCGGCTATGCTCCCTTCTAATGCATGATCCGCTCATCAGAAGGCTTGCATCTAACGGGAAAGTCAAAAGCGCAGCAACGAGGGGACCAGGCTTTTCGTGGCCCGGCTCCGCTCCCCAGGCGGGGGCATTCAGCGGGTTCCAATATCTGACTGTGCCGTTACACGTCCTGCCGGAGCTTCGCCAGGAGGCGGCCGATGCTATCGATGAGCTATTCGGAGCCTGAAATGAGGAGCATAGGCAGCAGGTTTGGCAGCAGTAGCCCGTGCTTCATGATCGCAAGTGGCGTCTGGCCTGGCGCGCTCGGAGGGACTCGAACCCCCAACCTTCTGATCCGTAGTCAGATGCTCTATCCGTTGAGCTACGAGCGCAGTTACTGCAGCATACTGCACTATGGCTGCTCCTGATGCGTGCTTGTGGCGCCCGCTCACGGGGCACAGCGGCTGTAGAGCGTCTGATTTTCAGATCCTAAACGGGTTAATTGGCACGGTAACCGTCAGCGTGTTCGCGCTGAGCGTGCGAGCATGAGGCAACTATCCGCGTGCAGGGTAGCGGTAGATTCAACGAGGTCCTCACGTTCGAGCTAGCTAAGCACGTCCTATGTGCCTTGTGGCGGCCGGTCCGCGAATCAGACCGCCCAGGCTATGGCTTCCATCCCAAGCGCCTGCGGGTACCGCGCTGTGAAGAGCGATCGACTGCCACCATGTAAGTGCTGTCAGCCCTGCTGATCAGGTTGTTGGATGCGCGATAGGCCACGCTCGATCATGAACTGCACCGCTGGGTTCATGTTAGTGGGGATGACGGTCTTGTCAGGATGGGCCGTAGGCCAGACTCGCAGCAATTCGTCCACGAACCCCTGACCGACGTCGGTAACGCCAGCGAAGTCCACTTCCACAGTGTCGAAGTCGGCTTCCAGTCCATCCAGTAGCCGTCGCGCCTCGCTTCGGGATACGAAGGTGGTACCTATCTCGAACAGTTTGACCACCGGCCGTGTCCTGACGAAGGCGTGGTCACGACTGAATTCACGGAAGATGCCCGCCAGTGAACGATCGGTCCGCGGGTCGATCTGGCACACAACAGATGTCCCATCGCTTACCGGTAGGACACCAAGCGCTGTGTCATGGCGAAGGTTGTCGACTGTCCACCGCACGCCCGACGATGTCATGCGGAAGATGTCTACGGCCTTTGAGGTGAAGAAGATCCCTTCTCCTGTATGCCGCCGCTTGTCGGTGGTCCGCTTCCCCTTGGAGAGTTCTTGGACGGCCTCGAAGTCGCTGGCTAGGTGCAGTCCTTCGCGAAGCTTGGGATACGCACCTACTCCGTAGTCTCTTATCTCAAAACTCCACTGGTCTGCGTCGACCCACCAGGTGATTGTCGCAGTCTCGCTAGCCGAGTGATCGATGGCGTTGTTCAGCATCTCAGTGAACGCGTAACCCGTAATCTTTCCGGCCGGACTCTCTCTGTCCAGGTGCAAGTCCTCAACTATCCGCCGCCACACGATGTCCTCGGCGAGGCCAAGCAGCGTGAGGTCGTGCTGCCAGGAAGGCGCCGCCTCTGTAGCAACTGTCAGAGGATCCTCAGGCAGCGTACGACGCGCTATAGCCGCTCGCGCAGCCCCCAGGTCAAACAAGCGGTGGCCGCCTGAGGTTCTAGACGAGGGGATGACATCCGCATCTGCCAACTGCCGGATCCTACTGGGCGATAGTCCCAGCTCACGGGCCACGTCAGCGATTCGAACCAAGTTCTCGGATGACTCCGTCATGCCATTTCCTCCGGAGGGTAAACCTACACCTACACTATAGCTTCCGGATAGAACTTACAGTGTAGATTTAAGTTCTCCACCACCCTGCCGACTGACGGTATCGTCTCATTCACCTCTTCTGGCTCATGATCCGTTCACCTGGTGCGCCGCTCCTTCGAGGACATGATCCCCAGTGCTGCGAACCGTTGTGCGACCGCCTCGTACTCGTCCTCCGTGATACCAGGCCTGCCGCCGGTGATGAAGTCTCGCTCGCGCAGCGCCCACTCGTGCCAGCGGTCGAACGCCGCTTGAAGGCTGCTGCCGAGCGCTCCGGCTATCGCTTCCATCCTCGCGCCCGCGAGTACCGCGCTATGAATCGCGATCGGCTGCCAACGAGCGAGCCACTCGGCCAGCGCGGAAATGCAGGCCAGCTCAGCTAGCTCGTCGTATGCCGTCCGCTCGTTGAGGTTCCACGCCGTACAGTCGGCCCAGAGCTGCGCCAGCTCGAACGCGCCTAGGTCTTCCGCGGCCCGGAAGGTAATCGGCCGCTCGGGAGCGTCGGCCTTCGCACGCTTGTGTGATGGGTTCATCGGCTCTTCAACCCTTTGCCGAAGCCGAGAACAAGCCTCAAGGCGCGCTTACAAGATCAAACTTTAAGCATCTGATTCAGTGCACACCGTCGATTGACGATCAGGATCTTCGCAAGTCAGCACAGCGAAGATCGAAAATCTATCCGTAGTCAGATGCTCTATCCGTTGAGCTACGAGCGCTGGTGCCTGGTTAGTTTACGACACTCTTGGCGCATGTGGCGCCAGCCAGCCAGAGTACACGCCCTAGAGGCGCCGGCTCATCTGAGTGCCGGTGGCCGGTGGCCTCCGATCAGGCTAGATGTCGCCGGAATGTTTCGCTCAGGTGATTGGAAGCCCGATCTACGGGCATTGTCGGACGATGAATCCTCGTAGCTTGGGCGTCGAAGAAGAACTCTTGCTTGTCGAACCAGAGACTGGACGGCCCCGGGCGATGGCGGGGACGGTGCTGCAGATGGCCAGCCAGGCGGCGGAATCCAGCCGCGAGGCCGGCCCGGACCAGGGCGACGCGGACCAGGCCCGAGATGACGCGGCCAGCCTGGAACTGGAGCTGCAGCAGCAGCAAGTGGAAACCAATTCACAGCCGTGCCACTCGCTGACTGATCTCTACCGTGAGCTGCGCAGGTGCCGGGCTGTCGCCGCGGGCGCGGCCGGGAAGGCAGGAGTCCAGGTGGCCGCGCTCGCCACCTCGCCCATCGCGGTCGAACCCGAGCTGGTCGCCAAGAGCAGGTACGAGCGCATGTCCGAGGCTTTCGGGCTGACCGCACACGAGCAGCTCACGTGCGGCTTTCACGTTCATGTGGAGATCTCCTCCGACGACGAGGGAGTGGCCGTCCTGGACCGGGTCGGGCCGTGGTTGGCCAGTTTGCTCGCGCTGAGCGCCAACTCGCCGTTCTGGCAGGATACGGACAGCGCCTATGCCAGCTTCCGGTATCAGGCGTGGGGCCGGTGGCCCAGTTCGGGACCCACCGCGCCCTTTCGGACCGCGCAGGCCTACCATCAGACGCTGGAGCAGATGGTGAGCACCGGGACGCTGCTGGACACGGGCATGATCTATTTCGATGCGCGCCTGTCGGAGAGCTATCCGACCATTGAGATCCGGATCGCCGACGTGTGCCTGAGGTCCGACGACGCCGTGCTGATCGCAGGGCTGGCCCGCGCGCTGGTCGAAACCGAGGCCCGCGCGGCACGGGAGGATAAACCCGCGCCTCAGCTGCGGACCGAGCTCCTGCGACTGGCGGCGTGGCGGGCCAGCCGGTCTGGTCTGGATGACGTCCTGGTGAACCCGGTCACCGGCCGGCCCGAGCAAGCGGCGACGGTCGCCCACCTGCTGCTCGACCATTGCCGTGAGGCGCTGGCGGACGCTGGCGACGCGGATGCGATCACCGAACTGCTGACCGCGCTGCTCGCGCGGGGCAACGGCGCGGCTTTCCAGCGCGCCGCTTACCGTCGAACCGGCCGCCTGTCCGACGTGGTGCGCAGCGCCGTCGCCATCACCGGCGGCGACCATCAGCTCGACTGAGGTGCTCGCGCGTCCCACGGCGTTTCTCCCGGCTATGAACAGGCCGATTCGTTAGCATGACTGCCCGTATCGACTCTTACGGGCAGCTATCCGGTGGGACGTGACGAAACCACCAAGACACGCACACGCGCGCCCGGCCTCGACGGTGTGCGGGCGCTGGCCGTGCTCGCCGTCATGGGCTTCCACGAGGGCGCGTCAGAATTGTCCGGCGGCTTCCTCGGCGTCGACATCTTCTTCGTCCTGTCCGGATTCCTGATCACCGACCTGCTGGTCAGCCGGTACGACACCCTCGGCCGGCTGGACCTGCGAAACTTCTGGACCCGGCGGGCACGACGCCTGCTGCCGCCGCTGGCCGTGATGCTGGTCGTCGTGACCGCCACGGCGTCCGTGATCGAGCCGGACCAGGAGGCCTCACTGAGGCTGGCGCTGCTGGCCGCGGTCACGTACACCAGCAACTGGTATCAGATCCTGCACCACGTGTCGTATTTCGNNGCGTTCAGCCAGCTCACGACACCGGCGCCGCTGGATCACCTGTGGTCGCTCGCCATCGAGGAGCAGTTCTACCTCATCTGGCCCCTCATCCTGTGGTTTCTCCTCCTCAGGCTGAACGGGCGGCGTGCCCGCGTCACGGTCACCTTGGTCGCCGCGACGGCTTCGGCGCTGGTCATGGCGCTTCAGTACACGCCGGGCGGCGACCCGTCCGGCGTGTACTACGGCACCGATACGCACGCGTCCGCGCTGCTGATCGGGGCGGCACTGGCCCTGGCCTGCCCGCTGGCCTTCCTCGCGTCCCTTCCGGCGGCGCAGACCAAGCGCCTTGACGCGGCTGGCGTGGCCGGGCTCGCCGTACTGGCCTGGGCTATCGGGCATTTCTCCGGCAACGACCCGGCGGTCTACCCGGTCGGGCTGATCCTGGCCGCGCTGGCGGCCGCGGGCCTGGTCGCCGCGGCCGCCGGCAATGGCGTCATCGCCGCCATTACCAGCCTGCCGCCGCTGCGCTGGGTCGGCATCCGGTCCTACGGGATGTATCTCTGGCACTGGCCGGTGATAGCCCTCGCCGCCGCGGTGGCCGGATCGGGCCCCACCTCGGCCTGGGCGTGGGTCATCGAGACCGTGGTCACGATCGCCCTGGCGGCCGCCTCGTGGCGGTTCATCGAGACGCCGATCTTGCGGAACGGCCTGCGCACCACTTTCCGGCACTGGCACGAACAGCTAGCCGACGTGCGCGGCAGGCCCGCCGGCCACCGCCGCGACTCCTTCCCGGTCGCGGTGGCCGCCGTGACGGTGATCGCCGTCGCGGTGGCGGTCTTCGGCGTCGCCCGGCCGCCCGAGCCGGCCACTCCCGTCGGCCTGCTCCGGCAGGTCGCCGAGGGCCAGCGGATCAGCGCCGCCTCCCAGTCCTCCCGCCCGGGCCAGCGGACCGCCGCGTCCGCGACTTGCCGCCCCGGGAAGCCGCCGGAAGTCCCGGGTGACCAGGTGACCGCCGTTGGCGACTCGATCATGGTCGCCTCAGCGGCCGCGCTGGCCGCCGCCATGCCGGGCATCTACATCGACGCGCGGGTCGGCAGGCAGATGCAGTCCGGCGTGGCAGTGGTCCAGAGCCTGGCGGCCGCGGGCACGCTGCGCCATATCGTGATCGTCGGCCTCGGCACAAACGGCGACGTCATCGCCGCCCAGCTCCGCCAGCTGCAGCAGGCCATCGGCCCAAACCGGGACCTCGTCCTCGTCAACACCTTCGGCCCCATGCCCTGGGAACGCGAAGTCAACGATGCCCTCGACGCCGCGGCCCGGCGGGGCGGCCACGTGGAGCTGGCCAACTGGAACAAGACGATCAGTACCCACCCGTCCCTACTGTGGCCCGACGGCATCCATCCCCAGCCAACCGGGGCCAAGCTCTACGCCCGCGTCGTGCTCGCGGCCGTGCAGGCCGGGCTTTCCCTCGTCCATCTGTCCTCCTGCGGGCAGCCGCAAACGCATTGAGCCTGAGCCGCCAGCGGTCCGTGGTCAACCGCGCGGGCAACGGACGTGGGTGCCAAAGGCACAGAGAATAAAATTAAGTAATTAGGCCGTCGTCCGCCGTATCGCGTTCGACGAGGAATACCCGCCTCCACCATCCAGCGAAGAATAGTGACATTCGATACTCCTAGTCGTGAGCCGATTTGTTTCAGGCTTTCTCCACTCTGATACCAATCCGAAATTTGAGCTAGACGGGAACGCTCAGCACGAAGCCGAGCGGCCCTAGCCGCAACGATTTCCGTAGCAGAGGCAGCTTTGCGATCCAGTGCAACGTCAGCGCTGTCGTAAAGAAAGCACACGATCTTCTCAGCGGTGTAGCCTGCGGTTGCAATCTGAAATATTGTCCTATCAGGCCGGATGGTCATCCTAGCGGCCAGGTTATTACTTCTGAGGAAAAGCAAAAAAGCTTCGAGCAGCCGACGGGAACCGACGAGACCAAAGTATGCATATCCAGTCGCCAGGATCCCAAGCGAACCGTCTCCGTCCACCGCACCGCGACAGAAGTCACGCGAATCCACTAGAGTGGCTTCAATCGGGCCGTCGTAACGACCTAGGCGCAGGATCCGATCCGCCAACCGTGCAGATCTGACACTGAACCGCACTGAGGGTCTTGATCGGTAACCGCCATAGTTGCCTGCCGGCGCGGTGCCGATAGTATGCGTGGAACGAAGGAAAGCGCGTAGTTTTACAAGGTGTTCCCTGTCGCGCTCTGAGACGCGGACGCTTAGACTCTTGAGTGTTTGTATTTACTAACTGAACCGTCCGCGAACAGGAATCCAACCCAATAAGCTGCCACTGGCGTCAGTTCATCGAGTGCATTGTGCCAAAGTTCGCATCTCGTCGAGGCTTCCCGCTGCCCTCGCAGAGTAACACCACTGCGTATTAGCCAGCGCCTAACTGTGGTCGGTGTAACTTGAAGGATCTGGCCGATCTGCACCGTGCTTTTCCCGGAGGCGTAGAGTTCGACCATGGACGCTCTTTGTATTTCGGTAATCCCACTTATGCATCCTCCAACCTTAAGGACTAGCCATGTCCACGAATCGGCTATAATGCCCTTGGAAAGCCACAGTCACGGTCATGGTCGGGCCATTTCTGTGCTTAGCCACAATTAGGTCGGCCTCCCCGGCCCGCGGCGACTCCCGCTCATACATATCCTCGCGATGTAGCAGGACAACGACGTCTGCATCTTGTTCGATACTATTATGGGCTATCAGGCCGTCCGCGATGAAGTTATGCGTGCCTTTCACGGTCGCGTCATAAACGGGTTGCGGTCCCAGCGGCTCGATGCTCACGATCCGGTCCCAGTAAATGTCGCTGGAGGCAATTTCGCGCAGCGTCTCAGAGCCGAGAACCTCTGCGCATCGCATGAGACGCTCCCTCGACGGACAAGACTTGTACAACGTGGATCCGCAGTAATGGGTGCCGATAGCCGCCTGGAACTGGCGCTCAGTCAGCCCAGCCCGGATCCGCTCGGCCTTGACTACGTCCCAGACGCCGATCGGGATCGTGTCCACGTTTGTGTTCGTGACACGCCCTTCCAAGGCGGTAGCCAGCCTTCTCGCGACTTCACCGCGTCGGCCGTGCACGCCGACACGTTCGCAGAAGACTCGCAGGCTGCGAGTATCGGCCACGATGACGTGGTAGCCGGGCCGGTAACCGGCCTTCTGCACCTGCCGGATGCGTGCGACTATCCCCAGGCGCGTGAGCAGCTGAGCAACGCCGTCAGCGAGCTGACGGCTCGAGCTGGCGTAGTACACCTTCACTGCTGACTTGCCGTTCCCCAGCCAGACGCAGCCGTCGGTCGCCCACAGATGGCGCAGGAACAAGCAGATCTCGGCATCGCTGCCCGAGTAGATAGCCGCCGGAAGGCGCTTCTGGTAGGACCGCAGGTCTTCGATCCCGAGTTCGCGAAACCAAGCGTGCAGAGGGTTCCCGCGGCCATGGGTGCAGCGGTGCGGCGCGGGCAGGTACGTATGCCACCATGTCTTCTGCGCAACCCGGCGTGGCGATATGCCGAACTCTGCCGCCGCGGCTGCCTCCACGAAGGCCAGGTTCTCTTCGTCGTTCGAGGTGTAGTGCACAGGCTGCGAACGAACCACGCAGCCGTCTCCGAGGAGGTGAGCGAGGAGCCCCAGCCGGTATTCCGACCAGCCAAGGCCGGCCCCGATTGGCTCCGGGACCTGGCGTGGTACGGCTACCCGATCGCCGGAGCGTAGCCCCTCCAGGGGCGTCCAGCCTGAAAAGGTAAGGAACGGGTGGTTGCCCGATGCCTTCACCTCGCGCCCGGAGGCTAGCCGCAGCCGGTACACCTCCTTCGTTCCCGAAGCGAAAACCCGGGTGATCGGTGCGGGGACCAGCCGGTGCCGCTCGTCAACCGACCAGACAGCAATCCCTTCGCCGCCGTCGCGCATGAGCTCGCCGAAGGTAACCGGTGCGCCCGTGTCCGCCCGGAGAACAGTCGTGTCCTCGGTCATGCAGCCCGATTCGCGAAGGTCGGACAGGAGAGGTGTCTTGGTGGTGCGCTGTTCGGGGCCGCGGTTGAGCTGTGACAGGGCGACGACCGGAACACTCAGTTCCTTGGCGAGCAGCTTGAGCGACCGGGACATCTCTGAGACTTCCTGCTGCCGGTTTTCCACTCGCTTCGGCGAGGACATCAGCTGCAGGTAGTCGATGATGACGAACTTCAGGTCGTTCCGCTGCTTCAGCCGACGGCACTTGGCCCTGATCTCCATCATCGACATGTTCGGCGAGTCATCGATGAACAGGGGCGCGTCCGCTACCTCGCTCATCCGCCGGGCCAGCCGGGCCCAGTCGTCGTCGCTCATCTGCCCGGTACGCATCGAGTTCAGGGGTACCCGAGCCTCCGCCGACAGCAGCCGCATCGTGATCTCGTTCCGCCCCATCTCCAGGCTGAACAGCACTGTGGCCATCCCGCTCTTGATGGCGGCCGCCCGCGCGAAGTCGAGGGCCAGGGTGCTTTTGCCCACGGCGGGCCGGGCGGCTATGACGACCATCTGGCCGGGGTGCAGGCCGTTGGTCAGGGCGTCGAGGTCGGCGAAGCCGGTCGGGACGCCGGTGAGCCCGCCGCCGCGGCTGCCGATGGCCTCGATCTCGTCTAGCGCGCCGGGCATGATCTCGGACAGCGAGTGGTAGTCCTCGCTGGTCCGGCGGTCGGTGACGGCGTACACCTCGGCCTGGGCCCGGTCTACCAGGTCGTCGGCGTCCGCCTCGCCCGCGTAGCCGAACTGGACGATCCTGGTGCCGGCCTCCACCAGGCGGCGCAGGATCGCGCGCTCCCGGACGATGCGGGCGTAGTAGCCGGCGTTCGCGGCGGTCGGCACCGAAGCGATCAGGGTGTGCAGGTACGGGCCGCCCCCGACCCGGGCGATCTCGCCGCGCCTGGTGAGCTCGTTGGCGACGGTGATGGCGTCCGCGGGCTCGCCCCGGCCGTACAGGTCCAGGATGGCCTCGTGGATCAGCTGGTGCGCCGGCCGGTAATGGTCGGTCGGGCTGAGCACCTCGATCACGTCGGAGATGGCGTCCTTCGAGAGCAGCATCCCGCCGAGGGCGCACTGCTCCGCCGCCACGTCATGCGGCGGAGTTCGCTCGAAATCGTCGTTCCTCGGAGCAATCTCGGTGACGCTCACCTGCACCTCTTCCCCCGTATGAGTATCAGTGCTAGCCAGTGAACGGGGCCCGAACGCACTTCTACCTTCGATTGACACCGTTCTAGCCGATGGCTCTGACATTTTCGCGGTGCCTGCGGCCGGATAACAACTCGTCCGGTGGACGACGTTGTGGACAAGGTGTGCAACACGCCGGGCAGGTTGTGCGCAGCCTGGGGAAAGAGCTGTGGACACGGCTGACGGAGAGCCGATCTAGACCCTCTGAGCTGGGACAACATGATCCACCGGCTGTGCGGAAGAAATACTTGGCGGCAATTTGATCACGTGTTATCCACAAGTTATATTCACAGGCAGGTGCCACCGACCTGTGGATAACTGAAGCTCGGGAAGCACCTCCGGGCGCACCGCCGAGCTGATAGCCTTCGACGATGTGTTCGACAGAGGAGTCTGCGCTGAGGCGGGTGGCTGAGGCCATCGACCGGCTCGACGCCGACCGTAGGAACGCGGATTCCTCCGGGCTGGAGGCACAAGTCGCCGCTATCTGGGCGATGGTGAGCGAGATCGATCCGGAGCTGGCCAGGCTGGCATCGAGGTACGTCAGTCCCGCTGACTAGCTCACGGTGAGGTCAGCACGCTGGCAGCTGGGCTCAGCTCGCCCGGGCAGCTGATAGCGGCCCGGACGAGCTGGCGATAATCCGGTGCCTAGCTGGCGGTGATCTCGATGTCGACCGCGGCGCTGACGTCCGGGTGCAGCCTGACCCGGACCTGGTGCGAACCCACGGTCTTGATCGGGTCGGGCACCTCGATCCGGCGCCGGTCGAGCTCCGGGCCGCCCGCCTCACGGACCGCGGCGGCGATGTCGGCTGAGCCGACCGAGCCGAACAGCCGGCCGCTGTTGCCCGCGCGCCGCCGCATCCGCACCTGCAGGCCCTGGAGCTGGCCCGCGACAGCCTTCGCGTCCTCGACGCCACGGATCTCCCGGGCCGACCTGGCCCGCTTGATCAGCTCGATCTGCTTCTCCGCGCCGCGGCTCCAGCCCATGGCGAAACCGCGCGGGATCAGGTAGTTGCGGCCGTAGCCGGGGGCCACGTCCACGACGTCACCGGGGGCGCCGAGACCGCTCACTTCCTGGGTGAGGATGAGCTTCATCGGTGTACGACTCATCTGCCTGACTCCTAGCGCGCCGTGCTCGTGTACGGAAGCAGCGCCATCTCGCGGGCGTTCTTGATCGCGGTAGCGACGTCCCGCTGATGGCGCGTGCAGTTACCAGTCACCCGCCGGGCGCGGATCTTGCCGCGGTCCGAGATGTACTTGCGGAGCAGGCCGGTGTCCTTGTAGTCGACGTAGACGATCCGGTCCTGGCAAAACACGCAAACCTTCTTCTTCGGCTTGCGCAGCGGTGGCTTGGCCATCGTGGTGCTCCTTAGCAGAGCCCCGCCCGCGGCGGGGATGGTCGGTTGTTGTTATCTGGCTTACTGGTTGGGACTGCTTAGAACGGTGGCTCGTCGGAGTAGCCGCCGCCGGCACTGTCGGTCGCCCACGGGTCGGACTCACCGGCACCGGAGTTGCCGCCGTAGCCACCGGAGTTGCCCTGGCCGCCGGACGGCCTGCCGCCTGAGCCCCCGGAGGAACGCTGGCCGCCGCCGAAGCCGCCGCCCCCGGAACCATCCCCGGAACCGGAGCGGGCGATCTTGTTCACCTTGGCCGACGCGTTGCGCAGCGAAGGACCGACATCGTCGACCTCCACCTCATACACGGTGCGCTTCTCGCCTTCCTTGGTCTCATACGACCGCTGCCGCAGCCGGCCGGAGACGATGACCCGCATCCCGCGGGTCAGGCTCTCCGCGACATTCTCCGCCGCCTGCCGCCACACGTTGCAGGTCAGGAACAGGCTGTCGCCGTCCTTCCACTCATTCGTGGTCTTGTCCAGGAACCTCGGCGTCGACGCCACCCGGAACCGCGCTACCGGCTGACCCGCCGGGGTGAATCGCAATTCCGGATCGTCGACGAGGTTCCCCGCGATCGTGATCTGGGTATCGCCTGCTGCCATCGGGGTACTCCCGGTCGTAATCGGGGATCAGTGCTGGTCGGGCCGTGTGACCTTGGTCCGCAGTACGGCTTCGTTCAGGTTGAGCTGACGGTCGAGCTCGAGCACGGTGGTCGGCTCCGCCATCAGGTCCACGACCGCGTAGAAGCCTTCTGACTTCTTCTCGATCTGGTAAGCAAGGCGGCGCTTCCCCCAGATGTCCACCTTGTCGACCTTGCCGCCGCCGCCGCTTACGACCTTGAGAAACTGGTCAAGTGACGGCTGGACGGTACGTTCCTCGAGACTGGGGTCGAGGATGATCATTATTTCGTAATGGCGCATGGGCGTCCTGAGCCTCCTCTGGACTAATGCGGCCACGGTCTCTCCGTGGCAGGAGGTGTCGCGGTCACGAGCCGGCTCATGGGACCGGCCGGGTCGTCCGCAGCCTGCACAGGTTACCAGTATCCGCAGGCCCGTACTAACCAGATGGCGGCGGCCGGTATCCGCCCGTGGCAACCGGATGCGGCGGCCCGGTCAGGAAAGCCGCAGCCGGCCGACAGGAAACTGGTGGATTCCCGATTACCGCACAGGGGAAGACTGTCCCGTGAAAATGTACCCTCGTAGTTAAGAGTGGCAGGCAGGAGGAGGTCATCGTGGCAGGCACCGTCCGGACCCGCTCGCGCCAGAACATCCTGAACTCGGACGGGAAGCGGCACCCGACCGTGAACATCCTGACCGTCTTCACGTTGGTGGTCGGGCTTGTCGCGTTCGTCCTGGGCATGATCGTGCGGAACGCGCATACCGGTCCCGCGGTGCACATCACCGCGACCGCCACCGGACTGCTCTCCCTGGTCGTCGGGCTGTACGTCCAGATGATCTCGGCGACCCGCGAGCAGCGGATCCTCATCGTGACCGGCATGATCGCCGGATTCGTCGGGCTGGCCATCGGCCTGAGCCGCGGCGGCTTCATCGGGTAGGACGCCTCCCCCGCGAGCGGCGAGTGGGAAGATAGAGCACATGCCGCGCATCGGAGCCCACTTCCACGTCGACAACCCGCTGGACGAGGCAATTGCCTACGGAGCGGACGCGGCCCAGTTTTTCCTCGGCGATCCGCAAGGCTGGAAGGGACCCGTCATACCCGGCGGTGACCCCGCGGCCATCAGGGATGCCTTCGCCGCCGCCAACGTGGACATCTATATCCACGCGCCGTACGTCATCAACGTGGCCACCGCGAACAACCGGATCAGGATCCCCAGCCGGAAACTGCTCGATCAGCAGCTGAAGGCGGCCGCCTCGGTCGGGGCCAAGGGGCTGATCGTGCACGGCGGCCACGTCACCGCCGGCACCAG
>PMOU01000340.1 GCA_003161205.1 Actinomycetota bacterium
GTCGGCACTCAATATCGGTCCGCTGTGCCGCATCATCTTGATCTACGCGGGCGTGGGCGTGGTGGTCGCCCGGCGCCAGCCCCGGAATCCGGTCGGCTGGATCCTGCTCGTGTTCGTCCTGCTGTTCATGCTCGGCAGCGCTTCCGGCTACTACGCGGTGTACAGCTACCGGCCCGGCCATCACGGCCTCCCGTTCGCGGCCCTGGCCGTGCTCCTGGAACCGGCCTGGATACCTGCGCTCGCCGTCGTTCCGCTGGCCATCCTGCTGTTCCCGGACGGCCACCTGACCTCCAGGCGCTGGCGCCTGGTGCTGTGGATCTACGCGGCCCTATGGACCTCCGGGTTCGCGGCCATCTGGCTTCCCACCGTCATCGCCGTCGCCGGCCACCACGTCCGGCTCGATTCCTTCGGCGACGTGGAGGGTAGCGGCGGACAGTCGGGCAATGCTCTCAGCGCGGTAGAAGTAGTGGTTGTCGCCGCGATCGTGCTGATCTGGCTGTCGTTCGTGGCCCATCAGGTACTCAGCTGGCGCAGGGCCACGGGAGAGCGTCGTCAGCAGCAGAAATGGCTCGCATCGGGTGCTCTCATCACCCTGGTCGGTTTGATCTTGGGCAGCGCCTTCAGCGGGAGCGGCGTGGGCTCGGTGGCCGGGGCCGGGATCGCCGCCCTGCCGGTTGGCATCGGCATCGGCATCCTGAAGTACCGGTTGTACGAAATCGATCGGATCATCAGCCGGACGGTGGCGTACGCGCTGGTCACCGGTCTGCTGGTTGGCGTGTACGCGGGCCTGGTGCTGCTCGCGACACACGTGCTTGAGGTGTCCTCCCCGGTGGCCGTGGCCGCGTCGACGCTGGTCGCGGCGGCGCTATTCAACCCGTTGCGCCGGCAGATACAGCAACTGGTCGACCGGCGGTTCAACCGGGCCCGCTATGACGCCGAACGGACCGTGCGGGCGTTCGCCGCCCGGCTGATGGACGCGGTGGACCTGGATGCGGTCCGGGACGACCTGGCGGACGTGGTGAATCAGGCCCTAGAACCAACCCATGTCTCGGTGTGGAGCAGGCCGCACGACTAAGACCAGCACGGCTCATTCGGGTACGTCCACCTGGAAGCAGCCGCGCCGATGTCGGGTTTACGCCGATTTCCGCTATCTCGTTATCGCGTTCTGGCCGACCTGAATGCGCAAAGCGAACTACCGTGGGCCAAATGGAGGACCGTGAGGTTATCGCGGCGATCGTGTCCGGTGACCCGGCCGGGCTCGCCGAAGCTTATGACAGGTACGGCGTGGCGCTCTACGCGTACTGCCGTTCCTTGCTGCGCGAACCGGCCGATGCCGCCGACGCTCTGCAGGATACGTTCCTCATCGCGGCCGCCCGGCTCCGCGAGCTCCGCGACCCGGCCAGGCTCCGTCCCTGGTTCTACGCGGTCGCGCGCAACGAGTGCCTGCGGCGGCTACGAGCCGGGAAGGCCATGGCCGCGCCGGCGGAGGCGAAGGACGTGCTGTCCCCGCCGGCCGACGTCAGCCGCGAGACCGAGCGTGCGGACCTGCGGGAGCTGGTCAGGACAGCGATCTTCGGGCTGAACCCGGGCGAGCGGGACGTGATCGAGCTGAGCCTGGTCCACGAGCTTGAGGGGCACGACCTGGCGGACGCGCTGGGGGTGTCGGGTAACCACGCAGACGCTCTGCTGTCGCGGGCTCGCACCCAGCTGGACAGGTCCCTCGGGGCGCTGGTCGTGGCGCGTACCGGCCGGCCGGGGTGTCTCGTCCTCGACCTCGTGCTGAGGGACTGGGACGGGCCGCTGACGGTGCTGATGCGAAAGCGGGTCAGCCGGCATATAGCGCAGTGCGAGATCTGCGGTGAGCGCAAGCGCCATACGCTGACGCCGGCGTTGTTCGCCGGCCTGACGCCACTGGTCTTGGTCACGCCCGGGTTCCGCGATCAGCTGCTGAGGATCATGGCCGACCGGACGCCGGCCGGGCTGTCGCAGCGGCTGAGCGTGGCGAATGGTGCGGGACGGTTCGGACCCGCCGGTTTCCCGACGCCCGTCAGGGCGCCATGGGCATCGCCGTGGCACCGCACCGTGAACCCTTCGGCCGCGGTGGCCAGCGCGGCCACGTCGGTCGTGGCCGCCGGGGCCATCGCCGTCGTGGTCATCGGCGGCGTGCCGCACGACCCGTCGTCCGCCTCCGGCGACGGAACGACCCATGGTGCACCGGCCAGCACCGGGAGCCCGTCTTCGGCGCGTCGCGGGCCGGCCGTCAATAAAGGAAGCGGACTAGCGCCCTTGGCTGCGGCTTCGTCGTCGAGATCGGGCGGCACGACCTCCCCGCATTCACCCGGCGTCGCGGTCGCATCGAGCTCCGCCGTCGCCACCACGGTGTCATCTCCGTCCGCGGCTTCCTCGGCATCAGCACGCCCCTCGGCGACACCGGTGGTGAGCCAGGGCACCGTGACGGCGTCGCCCGGGACCCTGGACCTGGTCACCGTCGACGGCACGGCGTCCGGGAAGTTCACGCTGACCGCCAGCGGCGGTCCGGTCAGCGACTACTCGATCACGGCCGGCCCGACGCTGGCGGGCAAGCTGACCGTGTCACCGTCGACGGGGGCGCTGGCGGCCGGGAAGAGCGTGACGGTGACCGTGACCTCGACCAGCCTGGTCGCCCTGGACGGGCAGCTCACCGTCAGCCCCGGCGGCCAGACCGTCACGGTGCTGGTCAGCATCGGACTCTAGGCCGGCCCCGCGACGCCGCGCTACCACTCGACGAGGGTCCAGATCTCCGGCCGGGGCGCGTCGCCGACGTCGACGGACGCGAATCGCCTGGCCGCCTCCTTCAGGTGCGTGATCGCCGCATCGCCCTGGCCGGCGGCGTGCAGCAGGTCGGCCATGTTCGTATGCAGCGCCGCGACCCGGTGCTGGTCGCCGAGCTCGCGGCCGAGCTCGAGCGCCTCGGCGGCGACCGTCAGCGCCTCGCGGCCCCGGCCGGTTTCGGCCAGCAGGCGGGCCAGGTTGTTCAGCGCCGCGACGGCCGAGCCCAGCGAGACTGGGCCAGCACCGCTGTCAGGTCGCCGTCGCGCTTCGGCCAGGCTGTCCCGCAGGTAGGTTTCGGCCGCGGCGGCGTCACCGGCTCGTGCGGCGAGCATGCCGAGCACGTTGAGCGCTTGCGCGGTGGCGCCGTGATCGCCGCCGGCCTGGGCGCAGGCGAGCGCGGCCTGGCCGAGAGCGGCGGCCTGGCCCGCGTCACCGCGCCGGTAAGCGACCACGGCGCGGTCGGCTTGCGCTCGGGCCAGGCGGCCCGGCTCCGCGTCCTCGACCAGTTCGGTGACGACGGCGAGATGTGCGTCGGCCAGCTCCCAGTCACCCAATCGGTGATGCACGTCGGCCAGCTTGTGCTCGATGCCCGCCTGCACGGCGCGATCGTCTTCTCCGCCGCCGGCGATAGCCGCGGCGGTCTCGAACTCGGCGAGCGCCTCCCGGTACCGGCCAAGGACGACCAGCACGTCGCCGAGGGCGATCCGCCCGGGCAGCTGCGGGAAGCCGAGAGCCAGGGCCCGGGCCAGGTGCGCCCGCGCCTGTTCGTGCGCGTAGAGCTCACCGGCCAGCTCGCCGGCCCGCCACCACCACTGCGCCGCCTCGGCGTCCCGGCCGGCCAGCTGCATATGGCCCGCCACGGTCGCGGCCCGGGTGGTGGCCGGATCGCGCTCGTAGCGGCGGGTGAGGATGTCGGCCGCGCGGCTGTGCAGCAGCCGCCGCCGGGCCAAGGTGGCCGATTCGTACGCGGTCCGGCGCAGTGCCTCGTACGGGAACCCGTAGGACGGCGCCTGGTTGTCGGCGGTGACCGGGGATGGGGAGACGGGCGGGGGAATCTCGCTCAGCAACGACCGCGCGAGAGCCTCCTCGATGGCCTCGACGATCTCGTCCTCGCCCCGGCCACTCACCGCCCGCAGCAGGTCCGCGTCGTTGTCGCTGCCGAGCACCGCGGCCGCGGTCAGCATCTGCCGGGTCGGCTCGCTGACGGCCTGCAGTCGGGTCCGCAGCAGCTCCCTGACGCTGGCGGGCGGCCACCAGTCCACACCGGGCGCGTCGGCCATGGCCGAGAGCCCGGCCGAGCGCAGCGCCTCCACGTACTCGCGGACCAGCATCGGCAGCCCGCGCGTCTCAGCTAGCAGCCGGCTCACGTCGACTCGCGGCATCCCGTCTAGCTCGAGCAGCGCGCCGATGGCCTCGGCGCCGAGCGTGCCCGGCTCGATGGTCTCACCCGCCCGCTGGCCTTCGGCCTCGGTGAGCGCGGTCCGCAGGACCCGGAGCCGCCCCGCTTGTTCGGGCTGCCAGGACAGGACGAGCAGCAGCGGCCAGTCGGCCAGCCGCCGCACGAGATAGGCGAGCAGGCCAAGCGACGAACTGTCCGCCCAGTGCACATCCTCGACCACGATCAAGCCGGGCCCAGGAACCCGCTTACCGCCAGGGTCGGGGGTTCCGCGCGCATCGCCGGCCGCGGCCAGCAGCGTGTCGGCGATGGCCGCGTAGAGCCGGGTGACGGCCACCGGGCTGTCGAGCGCCGGCGCGGCCGAGTCGGGCTGGGCCGCGGCCAGCGCCGGCACCAGGCGCCCCGCCATCGCCGCCGTCTGCGCCGGGAGCGCGTCCGGCAGGTCGGGCCGGATCGCGAGCGCGGTCCGCAGCAGGTCGGCGGCCAGCACGAACGGAAGCGCGGTCTCGCCGTCGTGGCACCGGGTCGCCAGCACGGTGGCACCAGCTTCGGCCGCCTGGTTGCGGAGTTCGGTGATGAGCCGGGTCTTTCCGATGCCCGCCTGGCCGATGATCGCCACCACCCGGCCGTGACGCCCGGTGGCCCGCCAGGCCGCCCCCAGCGCGGCCAGCTCGGCCGCCCGGCCCACCAGCGGCCAGGTCATCGCGGCTTGGCGTTCGCTGACCCCGGCGTCATCGCCGGCGGCGGGTTCCGCGAGCGGCGGCGCCTGCGGCCCCGGGGCTCCGGCCAGGGCCGAGGCCTGCGGCGCAGGTTCCAGCCGGCCCGCGCGCACGTCGTCGTAGAGCTGTGTCGTCTCGGGCAGCGGTCGTACGGCGAGGTCCCGGTCGAGTAGCCGCACCAGGGTCCGGTACTGACGCATGGCGGCCGAGCGCTGGCCGGCCCAGCCGTGCAGCTTGATGATGGCCTGGTGGGCGGGCTCATGCAGCGGATCGAGCTGAAGCCAGCGGCGGGCGTGCCCGGCCGCGCGGTCAAGCTCGCCGGCCGCGATGCAGGCGGCCACCAGCCGCTGCAGCCCGCGGGCCAGGGACTGCCTGAGCTCCTCACTCACCGTCGCCTGCCATTCCTCGAACTCCGGGCAGCCGCGCAGGGTAAAGCCGGCCAGGAAGTCATCCCGGTACAGCCGGGCGGCCCGCTCAAGTGACGAGGCGTCCGGCTGGATGATCAGGGTCTCGAATTCGCGTACGTCGACCTGGACCGTGCCCGGGTCGAGGGCGACCGCCACCCGGCTGATCGCCAGCCCGTCGCCCATGGCGGCGGCGGTAACCGACAGGGTGCGCCGCAGGGAGGCCCGTCCCTTGGCGCTTTCCGCCTCGGGCCAGAGCAGGTCGGTGAGCTGATCGCGGCTGTGCTCGCGGCCGGTGACCGCGAGCAGCGCAAGAAGAGCCGTGGCCTTCCTGGTGTCGAAGGTGACCGGCCTGCCATCGCGCCTGACTATCGGTGCCCCGAGGAGAGCCAGGCTGAGCTCTGTCCTTGCCATTCCGGCCACCGTAACGCACCTTCGTAAAAAAACACACGAGAAGGCTTGACTGCCGTAACGATCTCGTATCGCCTTCTTTCTAAGCTGATGGTGCGTCGCAAATGATGCCGGAGACCGGAGAGTGATATGGCGCAACAGGTGGGGAGTACCAGCGGAGCCGCTTCGGCGGCCCCCCAGGTAGCGGAAGCGCCCGGGGGGGCCTCGGCAGTCACGAATGCCGACCGGCCCGAGCCCGGCCGCCAAGCGGACGGCCTGGTCGCGACCGAGGTCGACGGCCTGGTCGCGAGCGAGGTCGACGGCCAGGCGGTGACCGAGGTCGACGGCCCGACGGGGACCACGGTGGCCAACGCCGGCCCGGCCGGGCGCAGGCGGACCTGGCTGCGCCGCACGCCGCCGGCCGCCACCGTGGCCGTCACGGCGGCGCCGAGTGTGGTGGCGGCCGGGCCTGACCTGGACCTGGCCTCCAACGACCCGCTGGTCGGCTACCTGCTCAGCGCGGCCAGCGCCGTGGACATCACCGGCTTGCAGCTCCAGTCTCCGGCCCTGCGAGCGCTGCAGACGGCTGGGGTGGTCCTGGTCGTCCCGCTGATCTCCTCTGGCAGCCTGGTCGGCCTGCTCAGTCTCGGCGCGCGACGGTCAGAACGCGGCTACTCGACCGATGACCTGCGCCTGCTGAACTCGCTGGCCGGCTACGCGGCCCCGGCCATGCGGGTCGGCCAGCTGGTCCGGCAGCAGCAGGCGCAGGCCCGCCAGCGGGAGCGGATCGAGCAGGAGCTGAAGATCGCCCAGATCATCCAGCAGCAGTTCCTGCCCAAGCAACTGCCCGACCTGCCCAGCTGGCACGTGGCGGCGTTCTACCGCCCGGCCCGGACGGTGGGCGGCGACTTCTACGATTTCATCCCGCTGCCGGACGGCCGGGTCATGTTCGTGGTCGGCGACGTTACCGACAAGGGCATCCCGGCCGCACTGGTCATGGCCAGCACGCACGCCCTGCTCCGGGACACCGCCCCCCGGCTCGTCTCGCCCGGACAAGTCCTCGGTCACGTCAACGAGATGCTCTGCGTCGACATCCCGGCGCACATGTTCGTCACCTGCCTGGCCCTGGTGCTCGACCCGGCCAGCGGCGAGGTGGTGTTCGCCAATGCCGGTCATGATGTCCCGTACGTGCGGACCCAGGGCGGCGTCGCCGAACTGCGGGCCCGGGGCATGCCGCTGGGCCTGATGCCGGGCATGGACTACGAGGAGAAGCGCTTCCAGTTCGAGCCTGGCGACTGCGCCCTGCTGCACAGCGACGGCCTGGCCGAGGCACACGCGCCCGACCGGGAGATGTTCGGNNTTCCCGCGGGTCTCGGCGCTGGTCGGCAAGGGGCCCTCGGGGGAGGCGCTCATCGACCTGTGCCTGACCGAGCTCGGCAGTTTCACCGGGCCTGAGCACGAGCAGGAAGACGACATCACGCTGGTATCGCTCCAGCGCTCGCCATCGGCATGGCATCAGGGCGACGGGGAGCTCCAGGAACTCCCGGGAGTCCAAGAGCTTCAGGGGGACCAGAAGCTTCAGGGGTACCAGGGAGGCGTGTGATGACGCAGGTAGCCCGGCCCAAGCCGCGCAGGCTCGACGCGTTTACCCTGGCCAGCGAGCCGGGCAACGAACGCCTCGCGCTGGCCAGGGTCGCCGGGACCGTGAAAGACCTCGGACTATCGCAGTCACGCCTCGAGCGGCTCAAGACCGCGGTGGCCGAGGCCACGATGAACGCGATCGAGCACGGCAACGGCAATCGGCCGGAGATCCCGGTCGAGGTCGAGGTGACCCAGAGCGGCGACGACATCATCGTCGCCATCAGCGACCAGGGCGGCCAGACCCAGGCGGGCGACGGCGACGGGGACCATGAGGAGCCCGATCTCGTCCAGAAGCTGGACGGCGCGCAGAGCCCTCGCGGCTGGGGGCTGTTCCTCATCCGCAACATGGTCGACGCGATGCACATAACGACCGACGGCCAGCGGCACAC
>PMOU01000500.1 GCA_003161205.1 Actinomycetota bacterium
GTGTCGCCGGACACCGACACCGTGAACATCGGCGGCCAGCAGATCGGCCGAGGCAGCCGGGTGCGGCTGCGGCCGGGTAACCGCCGCAGCGACGCCCAGGACATGTTCCTGATCGGGCGGATCGCCGAAGTCCAGGCCGTGCTGCTCGACGTGGACGACAACCCCTACCTGGCCGTNNGGCGACGTCATGACCGGGCGGACGCTGGTGGCGGGCGTGGGCAACGTGTTCCTGAGCGACGACGCCTTCGGGGTCGAGGTCGTACGGCTGCTCGGCGAGCAGCCGCGCAGCGACGGCGCGGAGATCCGTGACTTCGGCATCCGCGGCGTCCACCTGGCCTACGAACTGCTCAACGGCTGCGACCTGTTCGTGCTGATCGACGCGGCGCCGCGGGGCGAAGCGCCGGGCACGGTCACCGTCATCGACGTGGAGCTGCCCGACCCCGCCTCGCTGACCAGCCCGGTCATCGACGCGCACAGCCTGACGCCGGACAGCATCTTCGCGCTGCTGGTGTCGCTCGGCGGCCGGCCCGGACGCAGCCTGCTGGTGGCGTGCGAGCCCGCGGACGTCAGCGCCGGAATGGGCCTGTCCGAGCCGGTCCGCGACGCGCTGCCCCATGCGGTACGGGCGGTGGAGGAGATCCTGGCCCAGGCGGCCGCAGGCATATCCGGCTGGCCGGACACCGCCGAACAGCTAGCGGGCGACTGAGCGGAACGCACGACGAACTGAACACGACACGACACGACAACGGAAGGGAGGTGCGCGGGAATGCACGAATACGGCTTGTGCGAGGGCGTGCTGGACACAGTGCGCCAGCGCGCCGGCGGCCGCCAGGTCGCCGGCATCCGGGTTCGGTTCGGGATCCGGCATGCGGTGGTCCAGGAGTCCCTAGCGCAAGCGTTCAGTTTCGTAGCCGCGGGTACCGAGGCGGCCGGCGCCGTAGTTGAGCTGGTCACGGTACCGGCCACCATCGACTGCCGTAGTTGCGGGTTCAGCGGCGAGACGACGGACCTGCTGGCCGTCTGCCCGCGCTGCGCCGGGGACAACGTCACGATCAGCGGCGGCGACGAGATGGTGCTCGAATCGATCACGTATGAGCCCGCGCCGGCCGGCGAAGCCGCCGAGAGGACATAGGTATGTGCCTGGGAATTCCAGCTCAGCTCATCGACCGCGAGACCGGTCATCCCGACCTGGCCGCGGTCGACATGGGCGGCGTCATCCGGGTAGTCAACATGGGCCTGCTCGACGAGCCGCTCGGCCCCGGTGACTGGGTCCTGGTGCACATGGGCTTCGCGCTGCAGGCCATGACGGCCGACGAGGCCCGCGACGCACTGGACGCCCTGGGCGCCGAACGCGCCGCCGAAGACGCCGAGGCCGCCCGCGACGCTGCCGGGGGGATCCGGTGAGCGGCATTCCGGCGAAGGAGCCGCAGTTGCCGGCCAGCCCGCGGACTGCGGCCGGTACGGACGGTCCGCTGATGTTCGTCAGGTACGCCTACCCGCCGAACTCNNCTCGGCTACTGCGGCCCGGATGACTTCGCCGCCTTCCGTGAGTACGCGGTGGCCGGCGTGGTGGACCGGGGGCTGGTCCAGCTCGCCCAGGCGTTCGCCGGGGCGTGGCCGTACCTGGAGCTGATCGCGACGGGCTGCGGCATCAGGGACCCGCTGGACCGACGCGTGGTCGAGGCCTACTGGGTGGGCAACGACCTGCTGGACAAGATTCCGCTCACCGAGATCGGCGACTCGATGGCGGACCGGTTCCGGCCGCGGGTCGGCAACAAGTTCCAGTTCCTGGCCGAGGGCGTGCTGGCCGGCGGGGTGCCCCATCACAGCTTTCACGTGTTCGGCATCTACCCGTGGGTGGGCCTGCTCGGCGACGACCGCAAGGCCAAGCACGCCCTGATGGTGCTNNCCCAGGAGATGGCCCGGCTGGCCCTCGACGGCACCAGCCTGGCCCATGACATCGGCCCCGGGGACTGGGTCGCGCTGCACTGGGACTGGGTCTGCGACCGCCTCACCCCGCGCCAGCTCCGCTCCCTGCGCGCCTTCACCCTGCGCCACCTGGACATGGTCAACAACCGCGTCGAGCACTCCGGCCCCCTCGCCGTCCTCGGCTGACCACCCGCCGCCGGGTGGTTTCATGATCGTGGCTACTTTCCGGTTAAATACGACCGAAACTGGCCACGCTGATGACTGGGTGCCCGGCGGGGGCGGAGGGTCAGGCTCGGGGGGTGACTACGAGCTGGCGCAGGTACAGGTCGCGGAAGGTGACTGGGCCGCGGGGGCCGGGCACCGCGTCGATGTTGATGCCCGTCTCCGGCACCGAGAACAGCTTGAACCCGTCGAGCAGGCGGGTGGTGGCGTTCCAGAACGCGCCGGTACCCGCGTAGGCGCCGAGGAACTCCGCCGCGGCGGCCTGGTCGCCGGTCACGATCGACGCGGCCAGCCCGGAGGTCTCCTCGTTCGCCAGCAGCGCGGCCGCCCGCGGCCCGTCGGCCGGCGCGATCGTCACGGTCGGCTC